>JAFGCP010000204.1 GCA_016932595.1 Deltaproteobacteria bacterium | reverse complement strand
CTGCGCGTCCAGGCACAGGGCAAGGCCCAGATCCGCGTTCAGGCTGCGCTCGTGGAATTCATCAAAAATGACAAGCCCCACCCCGGCCAGAGCCGGGTCGGCCTGAAGCATGCGGGTAAGAATCCCTTCAGTGACAACCTCAATGCGCGTGTCCGGCCCCACCTGCGTTTCCCTGCGGATGCGGTAGCCGACAGTGCCGCCCGCCTCCTGTCCGAGCATGGCCGACATGCGGCGGCAGGCAGCGCGGGCCGCAAGCCTGCGGGGCTCGAGCATGATGATGCGCCCGCCTTGCAGCCAGGGCTCTTCAAGCAGGGCAAGGGGCACACAGGTCGTCTTGCCCGAGCCTGGCGGCGCCGACAGCACGGCACGAGAGCCGGCTGCAAGCGCCCGGCGAAGGCCAGGCAGCACATCATCGATGGGAAGATTAAAACGTTCGCGCATGGTTAATTGATAGGAACTTATTTTGGGATGGCCGGCTTTGTACCCGGCACAAAGCCGGCTCTTGCCGGCAAAAATCAGGTGGTCCCGCCCAGGTCCCAGGGTATGGCGTAATCATTTTCAGACAGGGCAATAATTTTGTTGACCGGGGCGATAACAAGCCCTTTTTCTATATGCAAACCGGGATATGTTTTTCTGAATGCTGCAATGCCTGACACGTCTCCTGCAGCAGGATTGGTGCCTGCCTTTATCTCTATAGGAAAAAAAATACCGTCCCGCTCAAGCACAAGATCAACCTCCGCTCCTGCATGTGTGCGCCAGTGATAGATGTTCGGCTTTGGAGAAAGTGCTGCGCACAGCTTGCGAATTTCACCTGCCACAGCGGTTTCAAACAAGGCGCCCCAAAGCGGATGCCCGCCGATTGCCCGGGGCGATGATATGGCCTGTGCGGTACAGGCAAGGCCGGTGTCGGCGATATATCCTTTTGATTTGCCGCTGATGCGCTTCACCGTATTGCCCGAATACGCCGGTATTTCATACCACTGGTATGTGGCGCGCAGTATGGCAAGCCACCGCTCTGCGGTTTTGGGATTGAGCCCGAGTTCACGGCCAAGATGGCTGTAGTTGATTTCCTGAGCGCTGAGCGCTGCGGAAATCCTGACAAACCTGCCGAACAGCTGCCAGTCGGAAACCTCGGCAAGCAGCCGCACATCACGTTCAATATATGTTCTGAGATATGCCGTATAGAAGTCCGGAATGTTTTCAAGGGGCAGAAACCGGGCTTCGGGGAGCCAACCCCTCCATAGCTGCTCATAGAGCGTGGCCTCAAGAGGCAGCCTTGCGGGAGTGGCAGCAAGAAATCCGGATGGATCCTGCAGCCAGGCAGACAGCCACGAATGGTGAGCCTGAGACACGGCGATTTCCGCCAGGCTGAACCCTTCAAGTTCAACAAAAACAGCGCGCCCTGCAAGGCTTTCAGCAATTACCTTGAGCACCCCCCACTGCTGCGAGCCGGTAATAATATACTGCCCAGCAGCTCTGTTGATGTCGATGCGGCGCTTGATTGCCGCAACAAGCTCGGGCGCATACTGTATTTCATCAAGAATAAGCGGGGTGCGGTGGTTGTTCAGAAAAAGTTCAGGGTCGTGCCGGGCATTTTCAATATCAAGCACCGGGTCAAACACGACCGAGTCTGCCGTATCCCCAAAAACATGCTGCAGCAAAGTGCTTTTACCCACCTGCCTTGCCCCGGTAACCACTACTGCCGGGAACACGGATGCCAACTGTTTTAATTTTTGAGTTAAAGTTCTTTCTATATACATACCTTGAAATTTAGCACTAACAGCAACAAATATCAAGGCATAAGCAATAGGTTCTCGCTTTGGGATGAGCAGCCGATAAAGTGAGCGCTATTGTGTTTCGGTGGAAATATGGGCACAAGATGGGGGATGGGGTTTTGGGTGCGGCGTGCGGACTGCTTTGTAGTGTACTGTCAAACTGGACGGCTGCTTTTGTGCGCAGCCCGGCTACTGCCGTAGGGGTTCAAGATTTTGAACCCCTACAAACCACAATCAAATATAGGCCTCAAAGCTATTAAATGATCTGCCATCACTCTGCAGGCAGGCGGAAGACGTCCCGCTTTAGCGGGACTGAAGCCGGAGGGGGCAGGCGGCAAGAAAATTTCTACCAGACAAGATCAATCTGATATTTTGAGAAGGCTTTGTCCTTGCTGACAAGCACGGCGTTTTCTGATCGAGCCTGCGCAATGAGAAGGCGGTCAAAAGGATCTTTATGATGGGCCGGAAGACTTTGCAGCGCCAGCACATGCTCAAGCTCCACAGGGATGACATGCAAGCCGTTATCCCTGCGCTGTTCACTGATGATATCCTGCAGCGGAAAATCAAGCTTCATTTTGCCCAGCTGCATTTTAATCTGCATCTCCCAGGCGCTGGCAACACTCAGAAGCAGCGTATTGCCCGGATCATTGCACAGGGCGAGCGCTTTTTTTGACAGCTTTGCCGGCTCACTGTCCCACCAGATAAAAACATGCGTATCAAGCAGCAACTTCATTCTTCCCCCGTCCAGAAACCATCAGTCAGGGGTGCATCAAAATCCCTGCTTGTCTTGATTTTGCCTTTGTGCAGCCCTGCGGTGCGCATGCCGGCAGCGGCTGCAACCGGCACTATCCTAGCCCTTGGCTTGTCATGCTCGGTAATAACCACTTCATTGCCCTTTAAGGCAAGGGAAAGAAGCTTTGGCAGCTGCGTTTTTGCTTTGTTAATATCTACGGTTGTCGTCATGGTGTATGGTCCTTCAATTGCGCAGCCGTTTTTTTTAATAAAAACTCGCTTTGGGATGGACAGACTATAAAATGAGGGCTGTTGTGTGTCAAGGTTAATGTCGGCGCAAAATGTGGGCAGGGGCGTCCGGGCAAAAAATCCGCCACGTGATTAAACATCTTGCGCTGCGAAGGGCGGCTAAGTGGTGTTATGTCAACCGCAAAGGCTGCTTTTGAGCGAACTTCTCACGGTCAGCCTGATTTTTTAAATTATAAATAGGCTTCAAAGAAGTAATCGGGATCGACATTGTCATAAGCCAGGTATTGTCACAGCCGCGAGTATGCGGTTGCGTTTATTCTTGCCATCCAACTTTTTAAAAACAGCTGTCCAGTAATAAGAGCCGGTAAACCACCGGCATCTTGTACCACAGAAGAATAAATTGTGTGTTTTTTCCCCGCATGCTTGGCCTGTTTTTTCAATTTTTTAAAAATGCCGGCCATGTTATCACGGACTGTTCCGATCAAACAAGCTGCAAAAATAGCAGCCCCAGTTGGCCTTATCGGGCAAAAAACAGGTCATTGACCCGCTCTGTTCCTCCGGCTTTGCCAAACAGCATGCTGTAGAGCTTGACTGCGGGATCATGGTTCATAATGGTCTGGTGATAGTTTTCAAAATCCACGGCAGCCTCCTGCCGACTCTCCCCGGCAACTGGGGCAGCCTGCTCGACAAGCTCCAGGAACACATCGAGATATTCATTGAAAAGGCTGAGCGCCCGAGCGTCCATCTCCGGTTGCACTTTCACATAGCAGTATGCCGGAGACATGATGGTATTAATCGGCCCCTTCATGGTTAAAGGTTCCCCCATAAGATCCTCATACCTGCCTCTAATGGCAAGAAGCCGATCCTCAATAGCAACCTCGCCCCAGCGCCGGCTGCATACCGTCGTATGGATATCCACGAGAAATGCCCGTTTGCCTCCCATGAGTATGTTTTCCGAGGAAAAAATGGGCAGATGGAAGTCGGGACGGGGTCCCAAAAAAATCGAGCGGGAGCAGCGCGACGTGGACAGGACCTGGGTTGTCAAAACCATGACCCGCAGGAACCGGTCTGTTTCATAGACTGCCCCGTCGATTTTCAGAAAGCCAAGAGCGCGCAGCGGCCTTTCCGGAAACGGGTGCTTTAAGCCGACGCTGCTCAGCTTGCACCGGCTGTTCATCTTTTCAAGAAACCGGGTATGAATATTCAGAAGCTCTTCTGCCACAGGTTGCTCCTTTCTATGAAGCGCTGTCTGCTTCGGCTACTGCTTTAATTTCCTCGACAAGGCGGCCGCCGAGTTCAAAGGCAAGGGCCTCTCTCCGGGCGAATTCCTCCGCGCTTATACATTCGGCACTGCCGACATACAGGCGGTCAAGGGATTCAACTTGCTCGAGCATATGGTGCCAGTCCATTGCCACAAAGCAGGGATCCCCCATAATCTCCTGGTATTCATCCGCAGCATCTCCCGTGACGATATAGGAAACCTTCTTTCTGAAACCGACAGGTCTCCTGGGCGAAGGTACTTTACCCTGCTCCTCCGGGCTTTTATACGTGAGAGCTATTTTTCTTTCGAGAAATTTTTTCATGATCGAGGTTACATACCCGTCATAAACCGGCGAGGCATACACATAGCCGTCGGCCCGGTCATATTCCTCAAGGATAGCCGCCATATCGTCCTTGAGCGGGCAGGGGCCGATGGCAAGCTCCGGCCTTGTTTTAAAGCATGCGCCGCAGCCTTTGCAATGCCTGATATCAAAGCTGACAAGGTCATACTGCTTCACAGCCGCTCCCCCGGCGCGTGCTCCATCCAGCGCTTTCTGCAGCAGCCTGCTGCACTTGCCCTTTACCGACGGACTGCCCATAAAACCGAGAATAAGCATAGATCCTCCTTGTTGTCTGGTTCACCGGGATCCCGCCGCATGACGAGCTTTTGATAATTTGATAAGAACTCGCTTTGGAATGGGCAGACTATAAAATGGGGGCTGTTGTGTGTCAAGGTTAATGTCGGCACAAGATGTGGGATGGGCCGACCAAGCAAAAAAATAAAAGGCGGGATTAAACATTTTGCGGCGCGGCATGCGGACGTCAATTGTCAATTAAAAATCTGCAAAATCGGAAACAACTGTTTTCTGTTCTCCTTTGGTGCGTAGCAAAGCAGGATAATAAATGGGACAGTATAAATGTTATGCGAAGGGATTATATGTTTTTATGCCAATACCGTCAAAATCATGTGTGTTCCGCGTAATGAGAGTAAGATCGTGACGGAGGGCCGTGGCGGCGATAATGGCGTCAGGTAGTTTTATTTTATGGACTCGACGAAGCGCGATAACCGTTTCGATGATAGGTTCATTAAGCTCCAATACTTTCGCGTACCCGAGAAACTGTTGAGCTGTTAAAAAGCTGGTATCTGTGTGTTTTCTAAACCCGAGCACCTCTATTTTGGTAATGACGGAAATATTGAAATGGCGTTTAAAAATTTCGCGCATCTTACGATGGGCCGTTTTGGGTATACCGTTACTCAAATGATAAATAATGATGTTTGTGTCTATAAGGTACATTATCTCCGATCCCACTCGCTGCGGATCATTGTTAATTCCTTCTCAAGGTTTTTAACTTTGAGGCTTCCGGCAAATGAATCGGGATCAAACCCGAGCTGTGATTTTGCTGTTTGTTCCTCAACCGGAATAATCAAAAGCTCGACATTCTTATGTTTCATGGAACGTGGCAGCTTGATGCCTTTTTCAATATCGTCGCTGTGAATTATTCTTCTAAAAAATTGCATTGAAATACCTCCGCTGGTCCGTTGATAGGCGCTTGCTTTGCTATGGTGCGAATATAGGACGGGGGTATTTGTGTGTCAAGGTTAATGTCGGCGCAAGATGCGGGATGGGGTTTTTGGCGCGGGCTGCGATGCTGTTAGCAATTGCACAGGCTATTGTGCTTGACTGCCGGCAGAGCTGCGGCTATTACATAATAAGATGGTCATGACATTTTAAAAATTATTGATTGCGGCTGTACATGTGGGAGCACCTTTAGGAGCGATTGTTTCGCGGCTGAAGCCGCTCCCACAGGAGAGCACCATCAAAAAAACATATCATGGCCCACTAGAGACCAGCACTACTGGAGAAAACCCATGAAATATTTTTTCGCATTATTCGCTCTGCTGGCAGCACTGTCATGCGCCGCGACAGCTCAGGCCGTGCAGTCAAGCTGCGATGATGTCATGCAGCGGGGCCATCTCAATGTGCTCACAATCAATATATTATATACGGATTTTTTCAGCCGCATGGAAAGGCTGCAGGCTGTTGCCGACTTCATAGCGGCGCAGGAGCAGGCGGGCGAACCTGTTGATATTATACTTCTGCAGGAGGTGGTGAGCGGCGCGGTTGCCGGCACCGTGAGCCTGAGCATCAACCTGCATGCCATGCTGAGGCGGCGGGGGCTTGACTACAACCTGCGCTTCCGGCCGGTTGCCGGACTGCCGGCTGTGTTCATGGTGGGCAATGCCCTGCTCAGCAGATGCGCCATCACCGGTTTTGCTTCACGCCTGCTGCCCTATGCCCCTGAGCGACCCATTGCCGACATAGGCCTGCCGGTGCTGCATGAAGTGCAGCAGATCGCCATCGACGTGCCTGACTATGGTTCTGCCTCGGTGTATAATACCCACCTGTGCGCATACTGCCCCGGAGAGGACCGCCTGCGCCAAACGAAAAGCCTTTTCAGGTTTCTTGACCGGCGCGAAGACAATGAAAGCCGCCTTATCGTACTGGGGGGTGACTTCAATACCGATGTTACCGTGGCTGCGGACATGCCGGCATATACATTGATTACCGATGACAATGGATTTACCGACACCTATGCAACGGCCAATGCCTGCACCGACTGCTGCTCTGATGCCGAAGGCCTCGACGGCTGCACCTATGCTGTGCCGGGCAATACGCTTGTCTCAGGCGCGCCGCCCGTCCGCATCGATTATGTTTTTGTTCAGGGGGATTTTTCCAGCCTTAAAAGCCGGGTGGTGTTCAACGAGGCGCCCTGGGTATCGGACCATTCAGGTGTGCTCACCAGAATCGGGCTCCAGCCATAAACTATGAAGGGGATAGGGAACACGAGCCGGGGTTCAGGGTTTAGGGTTTAGGGTTCAGAAGCCGACTTTCGAATTCTCTACTCTGAACTCAGGGCTCCGCACTCTATAAATATTCTACTCCTCCTCGTCCGCAGGTCCGGGAACGTGCTCCAGAAACATTTCCTCCACATCATGGGTCTTCTTCTCATAGCCGCTCTGTATTTCAATGAGGCGGGTATAGACCCCCTTCTGGTCGAGCAGGTCGCGGTGCGAGCCGCGCTCGATAATATCGCCTTCCTGCAGCACGATGATCTGGTCGGCATTGCGTATGGTTGAAAGCCGGTGGGCGATCATGATGGTGGTGCGGCCCTTCATCAGGTTTTCAAGTGCTGCCTGCACCTGCTGCTCCGAATGCGTGTCAAGAGCGGAGGTGGCCTCGTCAAGAATCAGTATGGGCGCATTCTTCACCAGGGCCCGCGCTATGGCCATGCGCTGGCGCTGGCCGCCCGACAGGCGCACGCCCTTCTCGCCGATCACCGTATTGTAGCCTTCGGGCATGGCTTCGATGAAGTCATGGGCAAGGGCTGCTTTGGCTGCTTCGACAATCTGCTCCTGCGTCACCGTCGGGCTGCCGTAGGAAATATTGTTGCTCACGGTGTCATTGAAAAGAACCGTTTCCTGCGCCACAAAGGCTATCTGCTCCCGCAGCGACCGTATGGTCACATCGCGGATATCAATGCCGTCGATCAGGATCGCCCCGGCGTTGACATCATAGAACCGGAGCAGCAGATTGGCGATGGTGGTCTTGCCGGCGCCGCTGTGGCCCACAAAGGCCACGACCTCGCCTGCGGCAGCGGTAAAGGTAAGGCTCTTGAGCACGGGCTTATCTTCATACTGAAACACAACATCGCGAAACTCGATGCTGCGGCTGAAGGGCGGCAGAGCCATGGCGCCCTCCTTGTCGGTAATATCGGGCTTGATGTCAAGCACTTCAAACACGCGCGTGGCAGCGGCCATGCCTTTCTGCACTTTCATGTTTTCCCGGCTCATGGACTTAATCGGCCGGAACAGCATGGCCATGGCAGCCACAAAGGAGAAAAATTCGCCCGGCGTCATGTGGTCCTTAATGACGAGGTAGCCGCCCGTGTAGATGAGCAGCGCGCCCATGACGCCGGCGCCGCAAAACTCCATAATGGGAGAGGCATAGGCGCTGACTCTGATGGTGGCAAGGCTGACGTCGAGCAGGCGCCGGGTCTCTTTGAAAAACCGGCTGGTTTCATACTCTTCCATGCAGAATGACTTGACGGTCTGGTTGCCCGAAATTGTTTCATCAAGAAACGTGGTCATGGCGCCCATGCGCTCCTGGGTCTTGCGGCTGAACCGGCGGTTCTTGGTGCCGAAGCGCACAATGGGAATCGCCATCCAGGGAAGCACCAGGAAGCAGATGGCTGCAAGCTTCCAGTTCTGGTAAAACGCCACACCGGTTAAACCAATGACCGTGAAGATGCTTTCAAGTATTTTTTTTATGGAATCGGAAACCGAGCGCTGCAGTATACCCACATCGTTGGCGATGCGCGACATGAGCATGCCGGTGGAGGTCTTGCTGTAAAAGGACAGCGACAGGCTCTGGATATGGCGGTAGAGGATATCCCGGATGTCGGTCACCGTTCGTGTGCCCACATTGCCCATGAGATAGGCCTGGCCGTAATCAGCCGCTCCCTTGATGAAGTAGGCGAGCACCACCAGCGCCGGTATCAGGTACAGCATGGCGAGGTCCTTTTTGAGAAAGACGTCGTCGATGGCGGGCTTGATGAGATAGGCGATGGCCGACGTGGTTGCGGCAAGTATGCCCATGCAGATAACCGAGCCGATCATATATATCAGATATGGCCGCGCATACGCAAGCAGCCGCAGGTACAGATTCATAACTGTGCATTCTCCCTGGTTTTCTTTAGAAGCTCCGTTATGGGAGCCACCATTTCTTCTTTGGTATGATAGCCGACAAGCCTTTGGCAGACCTTTCCGTCGGCGTCTATGATGAGGGTTGCGGGAATACCGTCGATACCGGTCCGGTTAAAAATTTTTTCCGCCCCGCCCACCAGCACCGGATAGGTAATCCCGAAGGCGGCCACGGCTGATTTGACAGTCGTTGGTATTGCGGCATCAAGGGATATGCCGATCACCCGTACGCCCTGCCGGTGGTACTCAGTGTCGATCTCAATAAGATGCGGCACCTCGAGCTTGCACGGGCCGCACCAGGAGGCCCAGAAGCTCACCACCAGAACCGTGTGCCCCTGGCAGGGCAGCCGTGCTTCGCGTCCCTCCAGGTCGGTAAACGGCACATCGCTAAACAGCTCGGTGCATGACCCGACAGTCACGGGAGGGGCCTCGCTGCAGCCAAGCATGGCGCAGATCATACAAAAGACTGCGATATAGTTCATTCAACGGTCACGCTTTTGGCAAGATTTCTCGGCTGGTCGACATCAGTGCCTTTGAAGTCAGCCACATGGTAGGCAAACAGCTGCAGCGGTATGACCATAACAAAGGGGGCAAACAGCGGATCGGTTTCAGGCAGATACAGTATGTCGTCGGCCTTTGAAGCAAGCACGGTGTCGCCGGTCATGGCAATGGCGATCACGCGGCCCTTGCGCGCTTGCACTTCCTCGATATTGCTGAGTATTTTTTCGTAAATCGCGTCCTGCTGCGCCAGCACCACCACCGGCATATGCTCATCAATAAGGGCGATGGGGCCATGCTTCATCTCGCCTGCCGGATAGCCCTCGGCATGGATATAGGAAATTTCCTTGAGCTTCAGCGCGCCTTCAAGCGCTATGGGGTAGATGATGCCGCGGCCCAGAAAAAGGAAGTTTTTCGCCACGGCATATTTTTCCGCAATGGTCTTAATGGCCGTCTCATGCTCCAGGGCCTGCTCAACAAGATGGGGCACTTCGATCATGCGCTGCATAAGCTCGCGGCTGCGCGGCCCGTCAACAGAGCCCCGCGCCCTGCCCAGATACAGGGCCAAAAGAAAAATAGCGGTCATCTGGCTCGTAAAAGCCTTGGTGGACGCCACGCCAATTTCTGGGCCGGCATGGGTATAGAGCACATGGCCGCAGTCCCGCGCCAGCGTGCTTTCCACAACATTGCAGATGCACAGGGTTTGCGATCCCTTCGCCTTTGCTTCGCGCATGGCTGCCAAAGTGTCTGCTGTTTCGCCCGACTGGGAAACAAGCACCACAAGGGTCTTGTCATTGACCATGGGATTGCGATAGCGGAACTCGGACCCGAGGTCTACCTCAACGGGCAGGCCGACCAGCTGCTCGATCATGAACTTTCCGACCAGACATGCATAATAGGATGTGCCGCAGGCCACGAAGCAGATGCGGTCAAAGCCCTGCATCCCCTCGGGCGTCAGGCTCACGCCGTCGAGAAAAACATCGTCTGAATCCTCAACCAGGCGGCCCCGAAGCGTATCGATAATGGCCCGCGGCTGCTCGAATATCTCTTTGAGCATAAAATGCTTATACCCGGCTTTTTCAGCCATAATCGGGTCCCAGGAGATATGGCGCGCAGCACGCTCGACCGGCGCCCCGTCAAGGGTGGAAATGCGCACGGACTTGGCGTCAAGAACGGCAATCTCGCCGTCACTGAGAAAGATCACCTCGCGCGTATGGCTGAGTATTGCAGGTATGTCTGAGGCCACAAAATTTTCTCCGCTGCCAAGGCCAAGAATAAGGGGACTTTCCTTGCGCGCGGCAACGATACGGTCGGGCTCTTTTTCGCACAGCGCTGCAATGGCATAGGAGCCCCGCACCAGGGCAAGCCCGGAGCGGACCGCCCCTTCAAAAGATGCGCCCTGCCGCATGAATTTCGCGAACAGGTGCGAAAGCACCTCGCTGTCGGTTTCCGAGCTGAAGGCGTCGCCTTCGGCCTTGAGGGCTTTTTTGAGCTCCGTATAGTTTTCAATGATGCCGTTGTGCACCACGGCCACGCCTTGATAATAATGCGGGTGGGCATTGGCCTCGGAGGGCCTTCCGTGCGTGGCCCAGCGCGTATGGCCGATACCGATGGAGCCGTCGAACCATTCCCCCGCAAGCAGCTTGTCGAGCTGCGATATTTTTCCCTCGCAACGGCAGATTTTGATTGTTCCGTCATGAAAAATAGCAACGCCGGCTGAGTCATAGCCGCGATACTCAAGACGCTTGAGCCCTTCGATCAGGACTTCACACGTATTTTTCCTGCCGATATATCCAACAATGCCGCACATGCTCCCTCCACCATTTGATACATAAATTCCGGCTTCTTTTTAATCTGTGTCCCTGCGTATCTTCGGCACCATAAAATTCTCATAATTCTTCTGGCTGCCGCGGGCCACCGCCAGCGCGTTTTCCGGCACGTTTTTAGTAATGGTTGAGCCCGCGCCGATAAGGGCATTTTTGCATATCGTCACCGGCGCCACGAGGGCCGTATTGCTGCCGATGAAGACATTGTCCCCTATCACCGTCGGGTGCTTGCGCTTGCCGTCATAATTGCAGGTAATGGTGCCGGCGCCCACATTCACCCCGGCGCCGATGGTGGCGTCCCCGATATAGGTGAGATGATTTGCCTTGGAGCCGCGGCCAATACGGGATTTTTTCACTTCCACAAAATTGCCCACATGCACGCCTTCTTCCAGCACCGCCTCCGGTCGCAGATGCGCAAAGGGGCCGACAGTGGCGGCATCGGCTATCGAGCTTTTTTCGATGACACACGAGGGCTGCACATGCACACGATTGCCGATTTTCGAATCCTGTATCATGCAGTGCATATCAATTGTGCAGCCGCTGCCGATCTCGGTGGCGCCGCGCAGCGACGTGCCGGGATACACAACGGTATCGGCGCCGATACGCACGCCAGCCTCAATATAGGTAGCCTGCGGGTCGAGAAGGGTCACACCGTTTGCCATATGCTGCCCCGCAATGCGGGCCTGCATGGCCCTCTCGGCCCTGGCCAGCCCTGCCCGGTCATTGATGCCCTCGACCTCTGAAAAATCGCCGGTCTTCACGGCCTGCACCTTCATGCCTGAAGCGGCGGCGATGGACACGATGTCGGGCAGATAGTATTCGCCCTGATCATTATTTGTTTTTACTTTCCCGAGCGCCTCAAACAGAAACGGCGCCCGGCAGCAGTAAATGCCCGTGTTTATTTCGCGGACAGCGCGTTGCTCTTCTGTTGCGTCGCGGTGCTCGACAATGCCGCGCAGTTGGTTTTCTGTGCGCAGGATGCGGCCATAGCCAGCAGGGTTATCCAGATCAACGGTAAGTACGCTCATGCAGGCCTTGTTTTCACGGTGCGCCCCGAGAAAAGCCTCGAGCGTTGCCGTCGTTACCAGGGGCACATCGCCGCACAGTATCAGCACATCGCCCGCGAACCCGGCCAGCTGCGGCGCAGCCATCAGTACGGCATGGCCCGAACCAAGCTGCTCTTCCTGCAGGGCGATGTCAACCTGCTGGCCCTGCAGCGCGGCCTCGACTTTATCTTTCTGATACCCCGCAACCACGATTATGCGCCGGCTGCCCACAGCCCGGGCAGCCGCCACCGGATAGGCAAGCATGGGCCTGCCCGCCACCGGGTGCAGAACCTTCACCAGTTCGGACTTCATCCGCGTTCCCCTGCCTGCCGCAAGGATGACGGTGACCATTGGTTCCATACCTGAAATGTCCTTTTGAAGAAACCTTGACAATGCCGGAAGTTTCATGGCAGTATACACTCCGTAGTCCATTTAGACAAGTAAACTCTGTAACCAGTGAACATGCCATGAAAAAATATTATCTGCTGCCCGTCCTCCTGTGTCTGCTCACCGTGCTGGGATGCGCCTCAACGCCTGTCAAGCCTCAGCCGGCGGCCTCCGATGAAGCATCTTTCGCCAAGGGCATGGAACAGTATGGCAAGGGCAACTACATCGATGCCATACCTCTTTTTGAAGAAGTGCGTGAAAAGTTCCCCATGAGCCCCTATGCCGTGCTGGCTGAACTGCGCCTCGGGGATTGCCACTATAATAACGACGAATTTATCGAGGCTGCCCACTTTTTCGAAAACTTCCGGCGCCTGCATCCAAGCAACCCGCAGGTCGCCTACAGCATCTATATGCGCGGCATGTGCGCCTACCAGCAGATGCTGTCCAAAGACCGCGACCAGACTTTTTCCGAAGAGGCCGTAGAGCATTTTCAGCAGATGCTTGAACTTTTCCCGCAAAGCCCGTACACAGGCCATGCGCTGGTGCGGATTGCCGAAGCCAAGCGCCAGCTCGCCGGAAGGGAGATCTTTGTGGGCGATTTTTACATGAAAAAAAGGGACTACACAGGCGCCATTGAACGCTACAACCGGGCACTCAAGCGCTATCCCGACCAGGTGGAGCAGGACAGGCTGCTCATGCTCATCGGTCAGGCCACTATCAGATCGGGCGATGAAAAACGCGGCAAAAAAATACTCGAATTCATGCTGAAGAACTATCCCGACAGCGCCTATGCCACTGAAACGCAGATGATGATAGATAACCCCTCAACAGCCCTGGCACAAAGGTCAAGGCTGTATGAATGGTTTGAGTAATATAGACTGTTCAATTGGCTGGATTAGTTACATTGGTTTTATTGGTTCTCTTAGCTGTACAACCAGGCACCCCTTTTGCACACTCCGCTTAATCAGCCGGCCCAACCAATTAAATTAATTCAACCAGTCTAACCGCCTAAATTTTTTTCAATCACCTCAACTGCTTTTACAAGGGCTTCATCCAGCCGGTCCACGCCCGGCCCTCCTGCCTGCGCCATGTCATCGCGGCCCCCTCCCCTGCCCCCGATTATGGGCGCTGCGAACTCGATAATCTTTTTGGCCGATACTTTTCCGGCAATGTCCTTTGTTGCCATGGCCAGAAGCTGCGCCGTGCCCTCTGCTTCGGCAGCAAGCACCAGCACGCCCGAGCCGAGCTTGTCGCGCACCTTGTCGCCGTAGCTGCGCAGGGTCTTGGGGTCCTGCCCGCTCACGCGCGCCACGAGCACCTTCACCCCGCCGATATCGCGCACAGCATCAAATATTGAGGAGGCTTCTTTTGCCATGATCCGGCTTTTCAGCTTCTCAATTTCTTTCTCAAGGCTCTTCTGTGCGGCAAAAAGCTTTTCGACCCGGTCGGCAACCTGTGCTGCATCGGTTTTCAAAAGGTCTGCCGCGCGATCAAGCACTGCCTGCTGCTGCTGGACATACAGGCAGGCAGCCTCGCCCGTCACAGCCTCGATACGGCGCACGCCCGCCGCCACGGCGCCTTCGCTGACGATTTTGAAAAGGCCGATTCTTCCCGTAGCGTCAATATGCGTGCCGCCGCACAGCTCCATGCTGAAGCCGCCCACGCTCACCACGCGCACCCTGTCGCCGTACTTCTCGCCGAACAGGGCCATGGCCCCCCGGCTGATTGCTTCCTTCTGCGCAAGCTGCTCCACCTCAACGCGGCTGTTATCCCGAATAAGGCGGTTTACCTCCTGCTCGATTTTTTTCAGCTCGTCTTTTGGCAGAGCTTCAAAATGCGTAAAGTCAAAACGGAGGCGCTCCGGCGTGACAAAGGAGCCCGCCTGCTTCACATGCTTGCCCAGATGCTTTTGCAGAACAGCCTGCAGGATATGCGTGGCCGTGTGATTATTTGCCGTTGCGGCCCGAAGCTGCGCCTCGACGGCAAGCTGCGCCTCATCGCCCGGCGCGATCTGACCTTTCATCACCGTGCCCTTATGTACGATCAGCTCGGGCAGGGGCTTTGCCGTTTCGGCTATACTAACCTGGAAATCCCTGCCGGAAATCGTGCCCGCATCTCCGGCTTGACCGCCCGATTCGCCGTAAAAGGGTGTTGCCGTGGTGATGATTTCCACCTCATCGCCTGCGGCTGCGGTCGAGGCAAGTTCGCCGTTCTTTATTATATGGGTAATGCGTGATGAGCCCGTGCAGGTATCATACCCGGTGAACTCAACGCGGGTGCCGTCCTGCGCGAGCTTTTTATAAATCGCGGCAATACTTTCCTCGCCCGAGCCCTTCCATGCCTGCCGCGCCCGGGTGCGCTGCTCAGCCATGGCAGCTTCAAAGCCCTCCTGATCAACCATCAAGCCCTGTTCGCGGGCGATATCAGCCGTGAGATCAACCGGAAAGCCATAGGTATCATAAAGCTTAAAAACCGTATCGCCGCGCAGCTCCACGCCGCCCCGGATTTTCAGTTTTTCCATTTCCTCCTGGAGAATTTTAAGGCCGGACTCAAGCGTTGCCGTGAAGGTCTGCTCCTCGCTGAGCACGACTTTGGCTATATAATCTATTGAGCGCAGCACTTCCGGATACACAGCCTGCAGCTGCTCGGCGACCACCCGCACCGACTCGAATAGAAACGGCTTCGTGATGTCAAGGAGCTTGCCGTGCCGGGCTGCCCGGCGCATGATGCGCCGCAGAACATAGCCCCGGCCTTCATTGGATGGCATAACGCCGTCGGCCACCAGAAATGCCACGGCCCTGCTGTGGTCGGCAATGATGCGCATGGACACATCGTTATCGTGGTTTTTGAGATAGGTCTTGCCGGAAGTCTTTTCCACATAGGCAATGATGGGAATAAAGAGATCCGTGTCGTAGTTGGTCTTTTTGCCCTGCAGCACGGCCGTGATGCGCTCAAGCCCCATGCCCGTGTCGATGCTTGGCTTGGGCAGGGGCGTCATAACGCCGGCTGCGTCTCGATTAAACTGCATAAACACCAGGTTCCACAGCTCAAGATACCGATCGCAGTCGCAGCCAGGCTTGCAGTCCGGGCCGCAGCTGAACTCAGGGCCCTGGTCGATGAGAATTTCCGAGCACGGGCCGCAGGGCCCCGTATCGCCCATGGACCAGAAATTGTCCTTCTCGCCCATGCGCAGAATGCGGTCTTCGGCAACGCCCACATCTTTTTTCCAGATAGCATACGCCTCATCATCATCCCGGAACACAGTCACATAGAGCCGCTCAGCAGGAATTTTTGCAAGACCGGTTATGAATTCCCAGGCAAAGGCGATGGCATCATTTTTAAAATAATCGCCAAAGGAAAAATTTCCGAGCATTTCAAAGAATGTGTGGTGGCGGGCCGTGCGCCCGACATTCTCTAGGTCATTATGCTTGCCGCCTGCGCGCATGCACTTTTGCGACGACGTGGCCCTCGTATAGGGCCGCGTCTCAGCCCCCAGAAACACGTCCTTAAACTGCACCATGCCCGCATTGGTAAACAGCAGCGTCGGGTCGTTCTGCGGTAGCAGGGCCGAACTTTCAACGGGCGTGTGGCCCTTGCTTTTAAAATAATCGAGAAATGCCTGCCTGATTTCAGCTGCGGTCTTCATGAGTATAATCCGTAAATTGTTAATAAAATTGAACGGTTAGAGGTAGCACAGCTCCCGGGTTTTGTCAATGCGAAGGCATTGCCGCAGGGTGTCAATCCGCAGGCATGGCCTAACACTCAAAAGCCCAATGCGGCGACATAGGCCATACGGCTGTTGCTGATAGGCGCAGTGGCCTTTATCACCGGCCCGTCAATACTTTTGCCTGTTATACTTAAAAAAAACGATCCATTTGGGGCGTTTTTTTGTGATATATTTATAAGTATGGGGTATTTCTAAGGGAACCAAAAAATATCCATATATTGTGCCATGAAAATTATTGACAACTACATTTGGTTACATTATGCTTCCCTATCATCTTCCTACAACAACCATTCATGTCACAACCGGGGGCTGTAAATGAAAATAGAGCGCTTCTTTACCCGCAATCTCGCCACGCCCTATGAGGGCATCACCTTTGAAGCCCGCAAAAGCGAAATAAAAACTATGGACGGCTCTCTCGTGTCCAAGGTCAAAAAAGCAGTCGTGCCTTCCTTCTGGAGCCAGATGGCGACCGACATCATCTCCCAGAAGTATTTCCGCAAGACCGGCATACCGGCTGCTCTCACGCATGTGGCCGAGCCCGATGTGCCCTCCTGGCTGCAGCGCGGCACGGCAGATGTCGAGGCGCTCGAGCAGCTCAAACCGGAAGAGCGCGTGCGGGGCGAGGAGGACAGCCGCGACGTATTTGACCGCATGGCCGGCTGCTGGACCTACTGGGGGTTCAAACACGGGTATTTCGATTCGGCCCAGGACGCCAATGCCTACCGGGATGAAATGGCCTATATGCTCGCCCATCAGATTACGGCCCCGAACTCGCCGCAGTGGTTCAATACGGGCCTGCACTGGGCCTATGGCATCGACGGCGCGGCTCAGGGCCACTATTATGTCGACCCCAAAACCAACGAAACGCGGGCAGCCACCAGCGCCTATGAGCGGCCCCAGCCCCATGCCTGTTTTATTCAAAGCATTCATGACGAGCTGGTACAAGAGGGCGGCATCATGGATATGTGGGTGCGCGAAGCGCGCCTGTTCAAATACGGCTCTGGCACGGGAACCAATTTTTCGCCCCTTCGCGCCGAAGGAGAGCCGCTGTCGGGAGGCGGCAGGTCAAGCGGGCTCATGAGTTTCTTAAGAATCGGCGACCGGGCTGCAGCCGCCATAAAAAGCGGCGGCACAACGCGCCGGGCCGCCAAGATGGTCATCGTGGATGTCGATCATCCTGATATTGAAAAATTCATAGTCTGGAAGGCAAAAGAGGAGCAGAAGGTTGCAGCCCTCATGACCGGCAGCATCATATGTGAGCGCCGCCTCAATGCCATCATGCAGGCATGCCAGAACGATGACATGACGCCGGAAGACCGCTTTTCCATTAAGCGCAACCCGGCCCTTGCCGAGGCCGTGCGCGGCGCCCGGCGCGACGCCGTGCCCGACAACTACATTCATCGGGCCGTGCAGTTCGCCAGGCAGGGCTACACGGTGATCAATTTCGACACCTACACGCTTGACTGGGGATCAGAGGCCTATCAGACCGTCGGCGGCCAGAACTCCAACAATACCGTGCGCGTGAGCGACGAGTTTCTGCATGCCGTCGGGAGCGATGCCCCCTGGCATCTCACCCGCCGCACCGACGGCGCGGTGGCAAAAACACTGCCCGCCCGGGAGCTCTGGGAGCAGATAGCCGAGGCTGCCTGGCAGTGCGCCGACCCGGGCATGCAGTTTGATACGACCATCAATGACTGGCACACCTGCCCGGCAGACGGCCGCATCAATGCCTCAAACCCCTGCTCCGAGTACATGTTTTTAGATGATACGGCCTGCAATCTGGCAAGCCTGAACCTTCTGAGATTTCTTGATGATGAAACAGGGGATATCAATATCGACATGTTTCTGCATGCCGTGCGCCTCTGGACCATCACCCTTGAAATAAGCGTGCTCATGGCGCAATACCCGAGCGCGGAAATAGCCCGCCGCAGCTTCGATTACCGCACGCTGGGGCTCGGGTATGCAAATCTCGGCGCGCTGCTCATGGTGCTGGGGATCCCGTATGACAGCCCCAAAGGCAGAAACCTGGCGGCCGCGCTCACGTCGCTGATGACCGGCGAGGCCTACCGCACCAGCGCCGAGCTTGCGAAAAGCATGGGCCCCTTCAGCCGCTTTGACGCAAACCGCGAGCCCATGCTGCG
>JAFGCP010000026.1 GCA_016932595.1 Deltaproteobacteria bacterium | reverse complement strand
GATGCCGCCGACATTTGTTGTAACCGGCACAACACCATAGGCCATCGCCTCCATGAGCACCAGGGGAAAACCCTCACGGGTTGAGGTCAAAACGATAAAATGGGCATTGGTATAAAAATCCCGAAGACGGGAGTCATCATACAGCTCCCCGGCCAGGCTGCAGAACTGCATATCCTCCGGACAGAGACTGCCGGCAAGATTCCCAATCAGGGTTACTGATACCAAAGGATTTTTCATGCTACACAACCGCGCGATCTTACCGACAAGATGAACCCGTTTTTCCTCTGTTCCCCGTCCGACATACACGATACGTATCGTCTCGAAGGTTTTTTCTGGCAACTGGAGCGGTACAGCAACTTTGTTTTCTATTACATGGATTCTGGTGAGATACTGCGGGCCGATACCGTTTTGCGCATACAGCTTTTCAAAATCCGCAACTGTCCTTGCGTTAATGACCACACGTGCATCAAGAATGGAAACATGGGGCAAAGACAGCTCTTCCGCCCCGCCGCCGAAGGCATGGATGAGATCTATCTTTTTAATGTTTTTTTTGAGCAGGGGCAGCAGCTCATAGAAAAATCCCGTGTTGCAGCCGAACGCTACGGCAGCCCCTGAACGATTTATAATTTCCGCAAGACAGGACACGCATAGCAAAAACAGCACGCGGCTTTTGCACAACCAGGATATATCGATCATTCGCGAGGATTGAGAAAAAGCCTTTTTGAAGGCGCTGTTTTTTGAGGTTCCTATGATAAAGACGCGGGGCTTGTAATCACGCATGCAGGTAATAATATCGGCATGCACCCGCTCAGCCCCGCCGGTATGATAGAAGGGAAAAAACATGAAAATATCCGGACGGGAAGAATCGAATTTCATGAGCAGGCTGAATGTCCTGCCCAGCACTCCGCCGGCTTGCTGTGCCCAAACTTTTACGGTTCTCTGGAAATCGTTTTTAAGCAAAGCATAGTTCTGCTGCGCCAGCGAGCAGATCACCCGAAGAGCAAAGCCGTTCCAGGAAGCCGTGGTGAGCTTCTTGCGGAGGAAGACTTTTTTGGCGTGCATCGTTTTTTTTATATAACCGTCTTCCGGCCTGTTGCTTATCACCGTAACGGCCTGCGAATGCACTCTGTACAACAGAAGGGGCTCCGGAATTTTTTCAATCTGCAGATCGTCGCTGCACATTCTGAGCCATAGCTCATAATCCTGTGAGCTCTTTCCGCGCATTGCCGGATTATAGCCATAGCTGCGCAAAAGCTCAGCGCGGGCCATTATGGATGGATGGGCAATGCAATTGGTCCGGGCAAGACATGTCCGAATCTCCACAGCAGAGAGTGTTTGCCGGTCAAGCTGCCAGGGGGAAAGTATGTGTCCGCCTTCATCGATACGCTCTACTGTGGAGGCAACGACAGCGGTTTGCGGATGCGTGTCGAGAAAAGCAACCTGACGGGCTAAACGTTCCGGCAGCGCCACATCATCCGCGTCCATGCGGGCTATGTACTTTCCCCTGGCGAACCGCAGGCCTTTGTTCAGGGTATATTCCAAACCCCGATTTTCGCCATTGCTTTCACTGCGTATTCTGGAGTCATTATAGGACCTGATAACGGCCAGGCTTTCATCGGTGGAACCGTCATCGATAATGATGAGCTCAAAATCCGTCCATGTCTGCATGAGAATGCTCGTAATCGCCTCAGGCAGGTAGCGTGCCCCGTTATGAACAGGCAGAATAACTGTGACGGCAGGACTGCTAAGGGTCATTGCTCTATCTTGCCTCGATTGTTATCCAGCCGCCGGGGAGTAAATCGGTTGTCGTGCGGCCGGGGTTGCTGAACCACGGAACAGGAGCTAAAACTTTCTTATCGTGATGCGACCCCAGCCATGCGCCCCACCAGCTGAAGGTGCTGTTGGCGATAATATGGTGCTTGCACTGGCTCATGAGCCGCAAATCCTCATGCGCATTTTTTTCCGTATTGTGATCAACAAAAACAAAATACTCATGCGCCGGAAGCTGTGCTTTTGCCCTGGCGATATCATCTGAAAAGACGAAAAAAAGGGGGTTCTTGATATGCCCCGAGATCCATTCAATGCAGCGGCCGTAATATGCAGGGCTGCAGGCGCCATGATGCTTATGCGTGACGGGATTATTCACATAATCACCCCCGCGGATATGCACGCTGACAGAATTGGAACTGTTGATGATTTCGGCCAGCTCGGCATTTCTGCCCTGTTGAGGATCGATGATCTGGAATTCTTTTCGCAGAACCGAGGCGATTTTTTGGAAATAGCGCTCACTCTGCCAGAAACCGTAAAGATACACCGTGCCGGGCGCCTTAAAAAAATTTTTATCAAAATGAAAGTGGGGTTCTTTATATACGGATTTACGATAATAAGGCGTCATGTTTTCCACCGCGCGATGCAGCCGTCGAAAAAACCTCGGCTGTTGCGCGGCTTTCACGATGCTTATTTCCTGAGCTGAAGCAACTGAGGCGGAAATGGAGAAATCCGTGAGAGCATAAGCGCGCTGCGTGTCTTTATCACAAGCATTAATAGCAGAGATGTCAACCTTCAGCTCAACGCCGTGTTTAACAGCAAGCGCCCTTCCGGCAGCATACTGAAAAAGCTGGTTGCCGATTCCTCCTCTGAGGCAGGTGATAATCATGAATGATAAACCCCGTCTTTTTTTTGTGCAAGAACGTGAAGGCCAAAGCAGAGCAGCTCCGCTGATCCTGCATCGCTGAGGCTGCAACGCTCCAGAAATCGCAATATCAGATGAACGGCAAAGCGATCAAGCAGGCCTTTTTTCAATGGCGTATATCTGCTTTGGACCGTGGAGATCCGTCGTACTTCCTGGCCCAGAAATTCAAAAAAATTCCCGTTTTTATTTATCTCGACAATCTCAAAACCATTGGACGCCAAATGCGTCTCATAAAAAGGCTGATTAAATCCGGTGCAAAAATGGTAAGGCGCAAAATGGGTTAAGCTGCAAAAAGGGGCTGTTACAATGAGATAGCCCTGCGGCTTGAGCAGCCGTGAAAATTCGCGAATGGCGTCAATCGGACGGGGAAGGTGCTCCAGCACCTCGATGCACATGACCGCATCAAAAGCAGCCTCCGGCTCAGGTATGGCGGTAATATCGCTGATGATATCCAGCCTGCTCTGGTCCCATTTTCCCGTCTGCAGTCCGGAACCGTTGCCGAGGCCATCATACCGGCCGAAGTCCTGAGCTACATACCGCAGGTGCGAGCAAAACTTTTCATATTTGCGCTCCCCCGCGCCCGCATCGAGAATGCGCGAGCCGGCAGGAATCTTTTGCAATGTTTTTTGCAGCCAGTCTGCCCGATTTTGCGCATTGTGAAGCCCTACCTGCATGGTGAAGCCCCCTTTTTAAACCAGAAACATCCGCAGCCATAGGTCTGCTGGTCAACTTTCCGCTTCTCGGGATTTATCAATAATCCGCTTGTCGAGCCACTATCTTCAATTAAAGAGAATTCCTGCAAATGTAAATCGTTGAAATAGTCCAGAATCTGGTCATAGCTGTAAATCCTGTGGGCATTGAACATTATTTTAGGGGAGCCTACTGGCACGACAAACAGCAAATCTCCCCCCACGGCAAGAACCCTTTTCAGTTCATGTATCGCCTTTAAATCACCATCAGGATCAATGGGGTCACCGTAACGCCCCAGACCGATATGCTCCACTACGTGCATGCACGAAAGAGAGGCTATTGATGCATCAGAAAAAGGCAATGCCAGTAAATTTGCAGCTCCGTTCTGCAGATTGCTGAGCTTGAGCAGTGGCGGGCGATAATCATAGAAGCGAACGGGGACAAAAGCCGAAACCAAAGCTGTAAAATACAGCAAAGAGCCTATATCAACATGCTCGGCAGGGCGTGTTTTCGCAAGAATCCGAGCAGCCCATGCCGTGTGAAAGACATAATGCCGGTCAAAAGAGGTCGCTGCGGTTTTATCATGCAGGCAGGGATAGCGGTCTTTCCATTCCACAGTGAAACGGCCCTGCGAGTCCAGTGACTTAAAAAGCTGGAATTCTTTTTTTAAACGCCGGCGTGCTTGAAACCCGGCAAGCGGAGTGCGGTCCCGCGCTGCGCGCAAAATCCTTTTTGCAAGTCTGTCAAACTGCAAGAAAATGTTGTGGCCTTGTGCTCCGGTCATGGTTCCTCTCAATGTAACGTCGGTATTTAATGCCTCAACATGCGTTTTTTGAGTTGTGCAGCCGAGGTCACAAGCTGCCGCATGAGGGTTTTCAGTACAGCGGGCATGCCGTTGGCCGCAGGAAAGCGGGCGTATGTTTTAGTGTTGTCAGTGTATGCTTTATAGTGCCATGCACCCTTGTTGTTCTGTGCCGGGTCATAAAAAATACCGGCCCATTTATCAAGATATGCCCGCCAGTCGTTTTTCTGGCGCTCCAGGTTCTGCTGGCGGACTTTTATATTTGCATGGGTATAATGCTCGACAAAGGCATCCGGGCACTCAACGACCGTATAGCCTGCCTGCCAGAGCTTCAGGCACAGATCGCCATCGGCATGATAAAAGCCATATGTTTCTTCATCGCACCAGCCCACTTCCTGAAGCGCCTGCCGGTTGTATAAGCCGTGATTTACGAAAAGTTTATCGCCCAGCGTCGTCCCGACGCAATAGTCTTTCTTCCCGGGCCAGTTACGCCAGTAGAATGCCATGGCACCCACTTTTTTTCCTTCTGAAAGCAGCCGTTCAAACAGGTTGACGCCATTGTCAACCGAGCCGGGAACGAGCAGGCAGTCATCGCTTATCATGCAGATGTATTTCCCCTGGGCGGCTTTGAAACCCAGGTTCATGAAATAGCCCCAGCTACGCTTCTCGACAGGCTTGCCCCGGAAAGTGCCGCGATTGTGCTGGATAATTGTAATGACATCTTTTTGGCGCTCCAGATACCGAAGCGAGCCGTCGGTAGAGCCGCCGTCTACAGCGATGATTTCATAGGGGAATGACAGGCCATTATCCCGTATGCTTTCTAAAGTTTTTTTTAGAAAGGAACGGCGGTTGTAGGAACCAAAAACGAAGCTGACAACAGGAGTCTTCATAGTCATCTCGCTGTTTGTTATAGCATTCTACAGGGCTTAACAGAATCGCTGTTCATGCAGTTTTCCTGTTTCAGCAGCTTTGCTGCAGCGTACGCAACTTCCTGGGGAGATACCCCTTTGACGCATTCTACTTCTTCTTTGGTGCAGCGCCCTTTGCAATGAAAGCAATCCATTTTCTTCGTCAGGAAGATGTTTTTTTCAGGATCCCCCCAGGGGACAAAACGTCCAAAGTGCCAGCCACCGACAATACCTATTGCCGGAACACCTGCTGCGATAGCCATATGCAGTCCTGACGTATCCATGCTTATTAAAAGATCACAGGACATTATCGTTTTTGCCAGCTCTCTGATGGTTGTTTGTCCTGTCAGGTTCAAAATTTCAGCTTCAGCACAGCGATCTCTGATAGAAAAGGCCACCTGGTCTGTTAAGTCCTTGTCTGCACAGCTGCCGAATATAGCGTATGTCACCCGCCCACCAAGAAGTTTGGCGAGTTCTCCATAATTACCAGATTCCCAGGTTTTGCCCTTAAAAGAACCCCCGGGAAACAGGCCGATGATTTTTCGCCCATTCCTTTGAACTCCATCGAGATAATTTTTTTCCGTTTCGGCAAGCCAGAACAGGGGCTTGATAGCATCAAGGGTGACATCCCTGCACCCACTCCACAGGAGAAAGTCTAATGTTGTGCGAAGTTCATGTATCCAGGGATCAGCCTTGGATACGTCAAGATAGCTCGTAAACAGTGCATGCGGCTGCAACTTAGATGGGCAGCCGCTTTTCGGTAAGCGGAGGCTGCAGCCGGTAATTCCAATCGTTTGTGTTGCATTCAGGCGGTATATAATCTTTAGGTGGGGAATATACGAAGACTTAACCGGATACATCACAATGTCAAATGGCCTGATCATGGTATTCCACAACATATTGACTGCATGAATGGTTTGCTCTATCCGGTATTTATATTTGGGGGGGAATTTTTTATGCTCAATTCTCCCCCACCACGTTAAGTGACCGACAGGAATACAGGCGTCTACGTAGGGACATAATTCGACCAGATTAACAATATGCGCTTGTACCGCAAAAGTTATATGTGCCCGGGGATATAGATTCCTGATATGCCTAAGAGCGCCGCTAAACAGCAGGACATCTCCGATATTATCCGGCCTTAAAATGAGAATTTTTTTACGATTCATAGAAGACAGAGTGCTTCCTTTACAGCTGATGTATAGCGCTCCCATGTGCGGGATTGCAAAGCGAGAAGCCTGTCCTGTTCGGATCGAAGGGATTTGAGCCCGTTTTCGGCTTCGTCTTCGATACCATCGGCAGTAACATCTTTGACATAATGTGTTGCGAGGCCTATCTGCGAAACCATCAGCAGCCGGGTATCAGTGCAGATGGCGATGGAGGGTATTCCCAGCCCGGCCATGGCCACAGATGCATGCATTCTGTTACAAACGGCAAACATTGCTCCGGATACGCACTGTAAATATTCCCGGGACGATTTTGGAAAAAAGACGGGAAGTTCAGGGGCAAGTTTTTTTGTCAGGCAAAATTCTTGTTCGTCATGGCAGAGGAAGGCAAGCTTATGCCGTTTGGATAGCCGCGCAATGAGCGATTTTACCGTTTTTTCCCAGGCCCGATTATCAATCTCCTGATTCCATGCGTAATGACCGCCTCCGGCCATGTAGTTAATCAGGATGTACCCTGATTGCGTGACTGGCGCTTTTCTCCCCCTTCCTACCAATAAAGCACTGCAGGGTATTAAGGGTACATCATGGCTCAGAGTGGCACATAAATCGTGTGAAAGACGGTCACGTACGGTTGTTAAGCGACAATAGCCGAGTATCGCCCTTAGGTACTTTTCGTCTTCCGGCGTATCAATTTTTGAAGGCTGCCGCTCCCAGGGATAGCATGAGCCTGCGGCAAGGTTAAAAACGGGGATTCTTTCATGCAGCCTGCCGATAATGTCCTTCCATAAGGGTTTTGCCCACTCATTTAAATGACAGTTGGGCCAGAAAACAGGTGCTCCGCATTGGACGATAAGGTCGCAGCTATCAAAGCGGCTGAATCCCATTGCGGAAAATAAAGAGTCGGCTGTGCGCCGCACAAATTGTCTGCCGAAGTGAAGCCTGCCTGTAAAACCCATAAGATGGATCGGATGCCACGCGGGATATGCAGTATAGGGCTTGTGCTTGTTGACGCTGACAAACTCGATGCTTTTATTCTTGAAAATTTCATCAAGTATGCGGCAGATGCCTTCTCGGATGAAGTCATCGCCGATATTGCTGTTTAAGGTTGTTATCAGGCCTATTTTTTTCACTGTCATGTATATTAATCCTTGATCAGGGCACAGATAGCAAGATACGGTTTTTTGAGTTTTTTATAATCGTTTGATTCTTCCATGAACACATCGGATATCATGTGGAAAAATCTCCCCATTATATAAGCCCGTTTCCCAAAGCCAACAAGAAACGCCATTCTTTTCTTGATATTATTGACCGAATAGTATCTTTCACCAATATATGTTTTTTCGGCAATTCTTAAACCTGTCGGTGTAATGATTTGAGCATACAAAGATTCTTCATCATAGAATCGCTGAAAGAAGGTTTTAATTTGTGGTTTACCCTCAATGGCATAAATGTCTCCCTCAAGGTATTCATTGAATTTTTTCTTATAATAGGGGACTGAAAAAAGGAAAAGGCCAGAGGGTTTCAATAAGCGAGGTACCATTTCTGACGCAAGGGCATCGCCCCCATCTTCAGGGTGGATATGCTCGAAAACTGAACACGAAAAGACATAATCAAAGGTCCCCAGCTGGGAAACGTTATCGGCACTGGTTATGTCTGCATTGATACTTTTCAGCCTGCGAAGACCGAGGGCTGATGACTTTTGCCGTAAATCTTTTAATTCCGGCTCATGGGAATTTAAATATGTTATTTCCCATAAATCAGAATAACTGCCAAGAGAAAGAGACAAAAGCTGGGGGGAGCCGATATCCAAAATTTTTAACTTTTCATCCTTCCGCTTTAGAATACCGCTTAAGTCAAGTATTGCCGGGATTTCCTTGGTTCTTGTATAATCGACCGGAATGAGCAGTGCGTTGAAAAATTTGCAAAAATAATTTTTTGCAAGCTTGTTTGCCACAGCAATAAGTAAATTAAAAGAGTTACTTTTCATTTTTTGCTTTGTGCAAAAACTTTAACAAACGTTGCTTAATAGTTCTTTGTCCTGGTTTAATTGACATGAAATCATTGATATATCTTTGATCCGCCTGGAAGTCTCTTATCATATGTTGGGGATGGTTTAACGGGGAAGGTAGAGTATATGTTGCCATAGCTGCATATGGATTATTTTTATCCGCTACAGTGTGGGTGCCGTCTGCGGTGAAGCCGATATTTGATATCAGATTTACCGAAGGAATCACCGACAAACCATTATTAATCATTTTTGCGAATCCCCATTGATAATCCCAAGTGTCAATTTTACCGGAATAAACATCATTGTAGAGATTCAGCCGATAGGTTGCCTCATCCTGGTTCTGGCAAAAATCTTCATAGAGCTTTTCCTGCTTTATCTCCGGCCAGAGCTTCATATCGACATCGTAGTAATGCCAGGCCCGCTGCCAGGAGGCCCATCCCCATATAGGACCATAGCTGGAAAAATAATAACTGTAGCCGCATCTGCGCCACTCTTGTAAAACATTTAAGCCGCAAATCTGCATGACGCGGCTATCTTTTCGGTAATGCTCCAGCAGTTCCTGACAGTATTGAAAAAAAGACGGATTTGGCAGACAATCATCTTCCAGTATGATCCCCTCTTCCACATGTTCAAAAAACCAGTCGATGGCCGTGCTTACGGCTTTTTTACAGCCAAGATTCTTCTCCCGAAACAGGGTTGCAATATCACAATCCCAGTCAACAGCTTCGATTATCTTTCGGGTTTGCTCACAAATTTCTGCTTCATGAGGCCTGTCGTTGCGCGGGCCATCAGCGGCGACAAATAGCTGCGCCGGGCGCGCCGCACGAATACATGCAAACACCCGATGTGTCAGCTCTGGTCGGTTAAAGATAAGAAAAAGAACAGGCGGAGAATTCATGGTTGCCTCAAAATTTTGCAATTCTATCGCCTTCGATACAAAATATCCGAGTATGATTCGGTGGTGTTTAATATGGCAATGGGTTTGTAAAGATGGGAGATGACAGCTTCAATATCTTCCCGGTCTCGAGCTTCAATCAGCATGAATTCAATACGTTGCTTATTAAAGTCAATGCCTTTGAGAACTTGGGATTCATATCCCTCAACGTCCAGCGAAAGCAGGTCGATATGTTCAATGCTATGTTTGTTCAGCACCTCACTCAGAGTTTTCGCCGGGACTTTGACAATATATGTTTTCTCATCTTTTGCGAGATGCTGCATTCCCGACAGGATGCGTTTTTTTTCATCCTCATCGCTATTGAGGCTACCTTTCACTAAGCTCATGAGGTTGCAATAGCGCATTTCTACGGTTTTTTCAGGATAAGCTGCTGCAACAAGCGCACAGTTTTCCACGATGCATTTGGGGCGATTCTGTCGACACTTTTCTGCTAAACCCGGAATTGCTTCAATCAAGAGGCCCTTCCATCCCTTGTACCTTTCAAAATACAGCGTATTGCTTTGACTTATACCGTCGTTAGCTCCAACTTCGATAAAAAAACCGTTCGGAAAATCGATATAGGGCAGTAGCTTTACATCAAGTTGATTCAGTGCATATGATATTTTTTTTGGAGGGAAGAGCAGCTTTTTTATTGATTTGATAATCATGAAGTATAGTCCTTAATTGTCCATTCCCCCATCAGCAGGAGGGGCGCTGACGCACCGAAGCCTTTTTTGCCAGTTCCGTAAAAATCGCCGGCCTCAATATCCAAGTAACCAACAGCATTTCGTGGCCAATCAGATTCTTGCCCACACACCGTGACGCGCGCGCCGACCTGGTAATGTCCCATTGAAAGGGGAAGCCTGGAAACAAGGCAGCGAAACTCGCCTTCAGGCGGCAGAGTCTTAAAGGTTTGCCCGACATAAGAGCTATATAGAACCGAGAGCGTCTCTTTACCCTGGATCGAAAAGCCGATATCAACATCTTTCAAAGGTTCGGGAGCATGAGACTGATAGCTAAAGACCAAAACTATATCCATGCCACTGTGTGCCGCTATCAACTTGTTACCGCATGCATCCTCAATATGAAAACCTGTCAGCCTGATACTTCCATTGCCTGATCGGTCTTTCCTTTCCGACAAAGGAATATCGTCGATTACAGAAGGGAGTACTGTTTCGAGATAGTATTGCATTGTCTTTGCTGTATTGTCTTGCATTATAATACGGCCATTATCTATCAGTATTGCGTTCGTACACAGATTCTCTATGGCTGCCATATTATGGCTCACAAACAGTACCGTGCGCCCGCCTTCTGTCACTTCGCCCATTTTGCCCAGACATTTTTTTTGAAACTCCGCATCCCCAACGGCCAATACTTCATCCACAATAAGAATTTCCGGCTCAAGATGCGCCGCAACCGCAAATGCAAGCCGGACATACATGCCGCTTGAATAACGCTTCACCGGGGTATCGATAAATTTTTCCACGCCTGAAAAATCAACTATTTCATCAAACTTGCGCTCAATTTCAGCGCGACGCATGCCCATGATGGCGCCGTTTAAAAAAACATTTTCACGGCCGGTCAGCTCGGGATGAAAGCCGGTGCCCACTTCCAGCAAACTGGCAATCCGCCCCTTTATTTTTACTGCACCGGATGTCGGCGCGGTGACGCGCGACAGTATTTTTAAAAGCGTGCTTTTGCCTGCTCCATTGCGGCCTATGATGCCTACTGCGTCTCCCTGCTGTATGCTGCAATTTATATCTTTCAGGGCCCAGAGGGTATCGCCTGTTCGGTTTTCATGATCCAATACTCCGACTTTGCTGTACGGATCAGGCTTGCCGCGCTTTCTTGCCACCCAACGCTTGAAATCACCACAGAAGGTACCGGTGCCTATAACGCCGAGGCGGTATGATTTGGAAAGGTTCTCGATTAAAATTACCGGAGCTGCCATTTATACGGTATCCATAAAGGTGTTTTCCACATGATTGAAAATGAGGATGCCGGTCAGCAGCATAGCCGCAGTAAATCCGGTGCTGTACAAAAGATAGAGCGGATCAATGGAGCTCGTGCCTAAAAATCCCAGCCGAAAAACCTCCACAATCGGCGTAATCGGATTTGCAAGCATGAGCCACTGCCATTTTTCCGGCACGCTGGAAAGAGGATAAATTACCGGCGTGGCATACATGAACAGCTGCATGCCGAAAGTTACCAGATGCTGCAGATCTCGATATTTTGTGGTGAGTGATGAAACGATAATTCCCATGCCCAGCCCCAAAAGGGCCATAATCAGGATCAGCGCCGGCAGGGCAAGAAGCCACAGATTGGGATTTATTTTCGCCCCGGCCAGGAGATAATACAGGAGAAAGGCCAGAAACACGCCAAGCCGGATCGCGAAAGCGATCAAATTGGAAATGACTATTGAAACAGGCACGCTCAGGCGCGGGAAATAAACCTTCCCGAAAATGCCCGCATTGGCAGTGAATGTTTTTGACGTGCTGACAAGGCAGGTCGAGAAATAAAACCACACGGTATTGCCGGCCATATAAAAAAGAAACGGCGGCAGATCGTCGGTTGAGAGTTTTGCAATAGTGCCGAAAATGACCGTAAATACAATGGTTGTGAGTATCGGCTGAATAAGATGCCAGATGGGCCCGAGAACAGTCTGCTTGTAGACCGCAACAAAATCACGCCAGACCATCAGCCAGATAAGATCGCGATAGCTCCAGAGATCGCGAAGGCGCAAATCCCACCAGGCGCGCTGCGGGCGCAAAATGGTGTCCCAGGAGGTTTGTACGTCAGCCGATTGTAAATCCATAGATGCCATCCTGATTATTTTTTTGACTCCCAGATGAGCAGATGGGGCCGCTGCTTGAGCTGCTTTTCAAACTCATGAAACTCGTCATGGCTCATGACCAGTGAACGGATTTTGCGCTTTATGTATTTTTCTGTCTTCTGCGAGAGGTCGGCAAGCTGCCCCATATTAATGCTGCCGACAAGCAGGAGATCAACAATGCCGGTATCTTTGCCTTCGGCATAATCGTCTATCAGATAGGCGCGCTTCAGCTCCCCAAGGCGAATGACGATGCCGTCGATTACCTGGTCTATGCCCATTACTTTTGCAACCATGGACTTAAGCTCAGGGAACAGAGGATGGTGCTCGTTTGCCAGATAATTCACCTGCCTGCCGTTTTTATGCGTGTGGAGAAAGCCCGCGCTTGTAAGCTGCGCAAGCTCCTCGCGGACAGCATTCGTTGATACATCAAAATCCTTGGCAAGCTCGCGCAAATAGGAGCTCGTGCCCGGGTTGCAAAAAAATCGCATCAGAAGCTTTATGCGCGTCTTAGAAGATATGAGGCCGTTGAAAAGACCAACCATGTACTATCCTTTTATGAGTAGTATTTCTACTCTTAATATAGCTATGAATTTCGATGATTGCAAGATTTTTTTAAGCTGTCTGTAGAAAAAAATATCGGTATGTACTGGGATAATCAAAGCTATTTCAGATACCTATAATGGCGGGAACAAAAAAACTCTTCCTCCGTTCGCACAGCCCGGGGGTGCTAATGAACATTTTGCCCGTAGTCTTTAAGGTGGGGCTGAATTGTTTTTCGCAGCCATTCAGGAACAGGGCCTTGCTCGACAAGCTTATTGATTACAGCGAAAAGGAGGCATCGAAGATAAAACCACCCCCTCTGAAGCAGGACAGGAATGCCGGTATGCCAGCGGCCGCAGGTGGTATGGATTTTTGTATATGACCGCCTGTATCGGCGCACTACCTTCTTCAATGTCTTAAAATAGGCCGAAACATCAATCTGCTCTCCCCGGGAGGCATGATAGATGGCGGAAGGAAGCACATAAACATCAAGACCTGCCTGCTGCATGCGCAGGCAGTATTCCGCCATATAGAGATCCCAGCCGGTACAAACATCCTGATCAAGCTGATGCTGTTCAAATACCCGCCGCGGAATAATAACACAGCATTCGTCAACGGTCATGACCCTGGTGGGTTTATCTGTTTTCCGGCCTGCAGCCACAGGCGGTATGCCATGCATGATATTTGAAATAACCCGTTTTTCTTCAGCTGTCATTCCGGCAACACCGGCAATGCCGAGGTTCGGCAGGCCGTCGAGCATGGTTTCTGTTTCTTCAAGAAAGGCAGAAGAGCACAAATCAATGTCCTGATGCGCAAACAGGATATAGGTGCTTTCGGATTGTATCTGAAGAGCGCCATGGTTGAGCGCTTGTGCGGCAGAATGGAACGCACCTGTTGAGTTGTCCAGCGTTATGAGTTCATACTTTACGGTTTGAGCTTGCAGGCTTTTTTGCAGAAAATCTGCCAACGTGGTTTTATTATTATAAACACAGACAATAGAAATCATACGCATCCGTTTATTGTGAAGAAAACATTCTTAATAGAATGTCCGTTTATTTTAATTCCAGGTGTTCTTCCGGCCCTTTGAAGGTTATTTGCAAATTTTATCCTTGATTCCTGTTTTTTCTGCTGCTGATCGAATAAGGGCTTTTGCGGATTTTTCAAACTGAAAAAAATATTTAAAAAAGCAGCGGTATGCCACAGTTTTTCTAATTTCCTCGAAGGCCTGCCTGCCCGCCCCGTTTTCCAGGAGTCGCTCAAATATGCAGGAAATATTATTCAAATATAATTCCGGATGATTGTGCACGAGCTGAGCATGGAGCTGAGCCTGATGTTTATTGGTTACATCTCTCATTGAAGCATGCCCCTGGCGATAATAATACAATTCTTCCGGAATTTTATACACCTGTCTGCCCAATTCGATAATTGAAAGCCAGAAATCATAATCCTCCCAGCCCAGTTTCATGTTCGTATTATATCCGCCGCTGGCAACCCAGTCCTCTTTTCTGAAAAACCCAGCGTGAGGAATCAAATTATTAATCAACATTTCAGATAATGAATAGGGCGGCAAGTTGAATATTCCCGACATTGAGCCGAAAAATCGGGTTTCACAATATATAATGCCCGTATTGGGGCTGTTTTCAAGCACCTCAACCGCTTTGGTCGCATAGTCAGGCGATATTGTGTCATCAGCATCAAGCGGCAGAATATATTTACCCTTCGCCATGCTGATGCCCGTGTTTCGTGCTGCCGGCAAGCCCTGGTTTTCCTGCTTTATATACTTAACGCGGCCATCAAGCCCGCAATACTTTTTAGCTATTTCTTCCGTAGTATCAGATGATCCATCGTTTACTATAATGTATTCAAGGTGGGAATATTTTTGTTTAAGAACGCTGTCTGCCGTTTCCGGCAGAAAATGAGCGTAATTGTAGCAGGGGGTAATGACGGAAATTAAAGGCGGTTCATTTTTCATAACAGTAACCTGGTTAGAGCAAAATTTCCCTTTTTTTACTTCTTCTATGTGGAAAACGGCTGCCTGCGTCCGTTGTTTAAAATCATTCTGTGTGCGGCGCGGCAAACCGCGAATCAACGGGTTTTTTCCTGCATGGCCGATGCATTCCCGTTTCCTGCTGGGGACAAGTCATTTCTCTCCGCAGGTGAAGCCTGTTATGACTGCTTCGGTTGAGTAAGCAGACGCACATACTCCCGGCAGAAGGCATCATTATGAGAAGCTTTTTCAACAGCATAATCATAGGCAGTACGTGACAGTCGGTGATACTCCTCCCGGTCGGCAAGAATGCCCTGTATTTTTTCAACAAAAGCCTCAACAAGAAGATGTTCATCCTGCTGGTCTATGAGAAAGCCGTTGCTGCCATTGTGCACATGAGCGTCAATGGCTCCAACATGTGTTGCTATCGGTACAACGCCACAGGCCATTGCCTCCATCAGCACAAGAGGCGAACCCTCAAATTTTGAGGTTATGAGGATAATATGAGAAGACCGGTAAAAGCTGTTTAAAACAGCATCATCATGCAGTTCGCCTTCAAAAACACAATACCGCCGGTCCTCAGGCGAGACGCTATCTACGACATCACCAATAAGGCAAAAGCGCATGTCCGGATTAATAGCGGAAAATCTGGCAGCAATTTTTCCCACCAGGTGGACCCTTTTTTCCTCGGTTCCCCTTCCCACATAAAGAACGCGCAGAGTATCAAAGGATTTTTTCTGATAGTGAGCGGGAACAGGCACTTTGTTTTCAATTGTTTTTATTCTATTCAGATAGACGGGGCTTACGCCGTGTTCAGCATATACTTGCGCAAAGGCGCCCAGCATCTTGCTGTTTATCACAACCCGCTCGTCCAGCAGAGGGACAAGCGGCAGCGAATATATTTCCAGTATGCCGGTGAAGGAGTGTATGATATCAATTTTTTTTATTTTTTCCGCAAAGTAAGGCAAACAGTGATAAAACAGAAACGAATTGCAGCCCAGCACAACTGCATTGCCGGTTCGGTTGATGATTTCCGTTAAACAGCCGATGATAATGGGATGCCAAAGGGGTTTCTCGGAAAAAAAAGAAATGTCAATCAGGCGTGATCCTTGGGAAAAAGCTTTTTTAAAGGCCGTGTTGTTCGATTTGCAGCCGATGATAACCCTGGGCCGATAGTCCTGCAGGCAGGCGATAATGTCGGCATGAACCCGTTCCGCACCGCCGGTATGGTAGTAAGGGCATAATAAGAATATCGCCGGTTCCCGGGGCCCCGGGTTTTTCATAAAAAAGCTGCAGAGTCTGCCGATGTGTCTGCCGCAGGCCAGGAGGCCTGTTTTGATGTGGCTTTTAACTGCTTTTCGTTCCGGAAAAAATCTTTGCAACAGTTCCTGCCTTCGTAATCGAGCAAGCTGCCTGCGGCACAACAATGCAAATGATCTGTTTTCCGGATAGGTGAGGGGGCTTTTCGTTGTTTCGCTGCCCCGGAGCGCGGCAGAAAAAATGAATATGAGTTTTTTATTGAGAACACGCGGCGTCCAGCCTTCTCTGATGCTTGCATGCGGTACATCCCGATATACCGCCAGCGCATTATCCAAAATCCAGACTTCACCCAGTGGCGCTATCCTCAGCCACAGTTCATAATCTTCACCGGAAGCAAGTTCAACTGCTTCGTTAAGCATGCCGGACCGGGATAAAACCGATCGACGTATAATGGCTGTGGAATTGATGATGGAATTTGTCGTAACCAGCGATTCAAAGCTGATTTTTCTGGTGCCTGGCATCTGTGGAAAAAAAGGCACACCTGTTTCCAAGGGGTATTTGCCGTCCCATCTGTGGGCATTAGCCCCCAGAAGAGCGCATGCGGGATGCTGTTTCATGAACGAGAGCTGAAATTTAAGTTTTTCAGGCAGCCAAAGATCGTCATCGTCAAGAAAAGCAATAAGTGGTGCGCCGCCCTGTTTTATTGCCCTGTTGCGGGGTGCGGCGGGCGTTCCTGTATGAGTTCCGGGCAGATACGTAAAGCGGTCGTCCTTAAGAAAAGGAGCAACAGCGGCCCGGGTTTCCGGCGTTTCTCCGTCCTCGGCGATAAAACAACGCCAGTCGTCAAGGGTCTGCTGCTGGACGCTTTTGAGCGTTTCCGGCAGCAACGAAGCCCTGTTGTATGTGGGCACTATAATATCAACAAGCGCCATCATGCTTTGTCTTCACCGCCTTTTTTTAGTTTTTCATGCGGCACATAAGAAGTTAAGCAGCTTTTTGGTGTTGCTGGCGAACCTGCAGGGGCCAGTTGTGAAAAATCGTTTAGCAGAGTATGACCTTTAGAATTTAATGTTTGCAGCTGTATAGTTTTAACGGCAAAACGAACCGTGTTTTTTATGCAGAAGCAATTCCTTTATGGCCCCCTGCCAAAATCAGGTATCATAACGCATGCGTACAGGCCGATTCGAGACACTGATTCATCCGGCAGGCTTCCGCAGATAAAAGAATACCGTCCGTTTGATAAGCATTGCTGAGAAAAAAGATGGAGGTATGAAAAACGAGCATTTTTTTCACTATTTTGAGTAGTATTCTGGTAGAATATCATATGTTGTTGTAACATGCAAATATACTGTTTTCCCTGATTGCAGCCGCCGGCTTGTTTTAAAATAAACAGTTCAGCATATGCCGTGTTGTTTTTGAAACGTGACAGGCTGCTAAAAAGCATGAGGGTGAAGCGTCTTTTATTGGTCGTGCGCTTTTGAACCAACATAACCCGTGCTGTCATGATTACGCCGATATGCATCCTGGATTTATACAAGCGGTTAGCGAGTATGGCGGTTCGGCACAAGCTGTGCAAACCATCACGGGATTTGTGAAAAGGCCAAGCGTCTGTTTTTTATAGATGATAACATCAGACAGAATAAATTGCGCCAGTGCGCACAATCAAAAAAACCATTATGATCAATCAGACAAAACTCGTTATTGAGCCGGGCCGGGCAGAAAAGAATTATTTCGCAGACCTGTGGAGGTATCGGGAGCTTTTCTACATTCTCAGCTGGCGCGATATCAGTACGCGCTACAAGCAGACGTTTATCGGCATTCTCTGGGCTTTGATACGGCCGTTTCTCACCATGGTTGTTTTTACCGTGGTTTTCGGCAAGCTGGCAAAGCTGCCGTCAGATGGGGGCGCTCCCTACGCAATCATGGTATATGCAGCCCTGCTTCCCTGGCAGTTTTTCTCTTCTTCCCTGACAGAGGCAAGCAACAGTCTTGTCGGCAATGCCCAGCTGATTACCAAGGTGTATTTCCCCCGTATGATTATACCGACAAGCTCCATCATAACCTGCTTTGTCGACTTCCTGATCTCGTTTGCCATCCTGGTTATGGTCATGGCGTATTACCGCTTTATGCCCACGCTGAATATTTTTTTACTGCCGGTATTTTTGCTTATGGCCTTTGCAGCTTCGCTCGGGCTGGGGCTTTACATTACTTCGCTGAATGTCAAGTATCGGGATTTCAGATATGTCATTCCCTTTGTTGTTCAGTTCGGTCTTTATATTTCTCCGGTTGGCTTCAGCAGTTCCATTATACCGGAGCAGTATCGGCTTTTGTACTGCCTGAATCCCATGGTTGCGGTGATCGACGGGTTCCGGTGGGCAATCATCGGCAACACTACATTCATTTATTGGCCCGGATTTATTTTGTCGATGGCCGTTACGTTTTTTTTCGTGCTGCTGGGGATTAAAAAATTCCGCTCCATGGAAAAAAGCTTTGCCGATATTATTTAGCAGCCGGTAAACTGCGGGTATACGTGGCGAAACGCCGGTGCGGTTATGATGGCGTGCTATAAGGGGTTTCTTATTATGTCAGATGTCGTTATACAATCAGATGGGCTGGGCAAGGCATATACAATAAGCCATCAGCACAGGGAGCGATATACGGCGTTGCGCGACGTACTTGCCAACAGAGTGAAAAAAGCCTGGAGCCGTATACGCAATCCTCACTATTATGATCATGACACTGTTGAAGAGTTTTGGGCACTCAAAAAGGTATCTTTTGAAATAAAGCAGGGGGAACGCGTCGGCATTATAGGGCGCAACGGAGCGGGCAAAAGCACGCTTTTAAAAATTCTCAGCCGCATCACCGAGCCCACGACCGGCAGAGTTGAAATTACCGGCCGCGTGGCAAGCCTGCTTGAGGTGGGCACCGGGTTTCACCCGGAACTGACCGGCAGAGAAAATATTTTTCTCAACGGCGCTATTCTTGGCATGAGTCAGGCGGAGATTAAAAAAAAATTCGATGAGATTGTTGCTTTTGCCGAGGTGGAACAGTTTCTGGATACCCCCGTTAAGAGGTATTCAAGCGGCATGTATGTCCGTCTTGCTTTCGCCGTTGCCGCTCACCTTGAATCAGAGATTCTGCTTGTTGATGAAGTTCTGGCTGTAGGGGATGCGGCGTTTCAGAAAAAATGCCTGGGGAAAATGCAGGATGTCTCCACGCAAAGCGACCGGACCATCTTGTTTGTCAGCCACAATATGACGGCGATACAAAGCCTTTGCAGTAAAGGAATATTATTGAAAAAAGGCGGCATTCAAAAAATGGGTGATATTGATACTGTGGTTAATGACTATTTTTCACATGAATTCCTTTGCCAGTTGGTCAATGAATGGAATTTGGATACCGCGCCCGGCAATGATGCTGTCCGGGTTAAAAAAGTTCACATGCTGCCCGAGTCGGAAGATCCGGTAATCAATGTAACAACGCCTTTAAAGGTTACTACGGAGTTTTGGATTTGTCAGGATAGCGTCACCATAACCAGTATTTCTATGGCATTAAAAAACATTAAAGGAGAGTATATTTTTGCTTGCGTTACAGAATGCAGCTGCACAAAAGGGCTCTATTCGGCGGCTGTGGAGATACCGGGAAATTTTTTAAACGATGATACATACACAATCGATTTTTATTTTCTTAAGGAGGCTACAGTTCTTTTCCTTCATCAGGACTGCTTAGTCTTTCAGGTTAACGATATTCCAAGAGTAAGTACGGGGTATTTAGGTAAATGGGTAGGCGCCGTAAGGCCCACTTTGCATTGGGACTGCAGCCGCCTGGCTGATGCTTAGCGTCCGCGGCTGCCGATATTTTATAAATCCGCAGATTCCAAAACCGTGCATGAACGGCGCACTGGCGTTTAGGTTAACAGTTTATTAAATTCAGATTCTTTTTTTGGGGAATTTTCAGTTGTTATACACTTGGTAAGTGACAATTCCCTTACAGCAGCATTTTCACCGGTATAACCGATTGTTCCGAGAAAAAAGGTCAAAAATACTTTCAACTCCAGCTTTAGAGATAAGCAGATATGAAAATTATGGACCACATTTTCAAAATAATGAAGTGCCTACTTCCTGAATTTTTTAAAAGACACTTAAAAAAAATTATATTACCGCATCTCAACAGCAGATATCAGAAGAAATACGGTTGCCCGGTTTGTGGCTCTACAGTAGCAGATTTTAAATTATTATATGATGGCCACCTGAATGGCTATGCGCAATATGGTTATATATATCCCTTATATTACTGGGAGACATTTAATTTTGTGAAATACCGTTGTCCTCAATGTGATGCAAGTGATCGGGATAGATTATATGCCCTGTTTTTAAGAAAAAAATTTGATGCTCTTGATAAATCAAAAAAATACAAATTTATTGATTTTGCGCCTGCCCCGGCACTTTCGAAAATGATTTCCAGCTTTAATTTTATTGAATACCGCAGCGCTGATCTCATGATGGAGCATGTCGATGACCGTGTTGATATTACCAATATGCCAATCTATAGCGACAACTCTTTTGATTTGCTTTTATGCTCTCATGTGCTGGAACATGTTGAGAATGACCTGCGGGCAATGAAAGAATTGTACAGGATATTAAAACCCGGTGGGTGGGGCATTATTATGGTACCCATATTAATTACACTTGAAAAATCTCATGAAGATCCTGCAATTATCAGTGAGGCTGACCGGTGGAAATATTATGGCCAGCATGACCATGTAAGAATGTATTCAAAAGGTGATTTTATAGAAAGGCTTTCTGCCGCGGGTTTTAAAGTTCATCTTTATGATGTGAATTATTTTTCAGAGGAAGTTTTTGAATATAACGGTATTCTTTCAGGGTCTGTTCTTTATGTTGTCGAAAAATGATTCATCGCGGTCCCGGCCGGGCTTGAGGCAATTGTCATGAGTGATTCCGTCCTTGTTTTGGTGTGCAACGCTGCCTATTTTCCATTTGCAAAAAAGCTATTTGCTAATGCGCTTGCGGCCGGTAACTGGAAAGGCGATTTGCTTTTAATAACCAATGATGAGCATATTAAGCCCTTCACGCTAAACAACCGGAACATTGAGATAAAATACGTGCGACCGATCGAGGAGAGTGATTTTTCCTGGTCTGTATACAACCCGATTGTCTGGAACAAGCTCAATATTTTTGAAGAGGATATGAAGCGGTGGAATCATATTGTTTTTTTAGATTGCGATATAACCATTCAGGGAGATATCAATAAGCTGAGCAGGGTTAAAAAATTTTGTGCAGTTCCATATAACGCATACAGGTTAAATGCTCTTTTTCTCAATAGAGAAAGTACAATTTATAAAGAACTTTTAAAAAATTTTGATTTGAATGTTGTCCCCCTTAATTCTGGCGTAATGGCCTTTCCTTCCAGCATAATAAACAAAAACACCTTGAAAGATATGGTGGCACTATATAATAAATATAAATACATTATGTATAGCGATGATGAAATTATTAACCTTTTTTTCTATAAAAAATGGAAAAAACTTAAAATAACATATAGCTATGATTTAGAGCATTATAAGGATTATTTGTTAAAAAGTAAACCTCCAAGAATAATACATTATGTTCATGACAAAACATGGCAAAATGTTATTGATCATGGATATGGGATTCCAACAATATGGCAGGATAACATGTATGAGTTGTTACAAATTCGAGTT
>JAFGCP010000203.1 GCA_016932595.1 Deltaproteobacteria bacterium | reverse complement strand
CCGCGAGCTGTGCTGTACGGGATTTCTCAAGAAGTTCTGCCCGGTGACGGTCAAGATGACCAAGGAGCAGGGGCTGCCCCTTGATCCCGAGAAGATTTCAGGCGTGTGCGGCAGGCTTATGTGCTGCCTGGCCTATGAGTATGAAACCTATGTGCATATGAAAGAGGGCCTGCCGAAAATCGGCAAGCGAATCAACAGCCCCCAGGGCCTGGCCAAGGTCCGGCAGGTCAATGTGATTGCCCATAAGCTGGTGCTGGAGCTCGAAGACGGCTCCATAACGGATATGAGCATTGATGCTTACAAGCCCGAGATGCTTGTACGCCAGCAGTGAGGTTGCGCTACCATGAAGAAGCCGTTTTACCTGACAACACCCATCTACTATGTCAATGACGTGCCCCATATCGGGCATGCCTACACCACCATCGCCTGCGACGCCCTTGCCCGCTACAAGCGGATGAAGGGCTGCAGCGTCTTTTTTCTTACCGGTACCGACGAGCATGGCCTGAAAGTTGAGAAGGCCGCCGGCGAGGCCGGCGAGCAGCCCATCGAGCTTGCCGACCGCGTTGTGCAGCGCTTCCGCAGCCTGTGGGAGAAGCTGCTGGTCACCAATACGGATTTTATCCGCACCACGGAGACCCGCCACAAAGAGGCGGTGCGGGAATTTTTTAGACGAGTCGAGGCAAACGGCGATGTGTACCTGGGCTCCTATGAGGACTGGTACTGCGTGCCCTGCGAAAGCTTTCTGACCGAGACGCAGCTTAGCGGCGGCGCATGCCCCGACTGCGGCCGCCCCGTTGAAAAGCTCAAGGAGGAAAGCTATTTTTTCAGGCTTTCGCGCTATACCGAGCCTCTGCTGCAGTACTATGCCGACAACCCCGATTTCATACAGCCGCCGTCGCGCCGCAATGAGATCGTGAGCTTTGTGAAAGAGGGGCTGCGGGATTTGAGCATCAGCCGCACCACCTTTAGCTGGGGCATACCCATACCGGGCAATGAGCGGCATATTTTTTATGTCTGGTTTGATGCGCTGCTGAACTATGTATCGGCCCTTGGGTATTTCTCGGGCGGCAATGAAGCAGGCTTCTGGCCCGCTGACGTGCATGTCATCGGCAAGGATATTCTGCGTTTCCACACGGTGTACTGGCCGGCCTTTCTGCTGTCTGCGGGGCTGCCGCTGCCGAAAAAAGTGTTTGCCCATGGCTGGTGGACCATTGAAGGGAAAAAGATGTCAAAATCGCTCGGAAATGTGGTTGATCCCGGCAGCCTTGCCGATGAGTACGGCATTGATCAGATGCGGTATTTTCTGCTGCGGGAAGTGCCCTTCGGCCTGGACGGCGACTATTCGCGGCAGGCCATTGTGGGGCGCATCAACAGCGATCTTGCCAATGATTTCGGCAACCTTGCAAGCCGCACGATTTCCATGGTGCATAAATATTTCGACGGCGAAATCCGCCAGGTCCCGGCTGCAGGGCCTGCCGAGCTGCGGCTGCAGGAAAAAGCCCGGGCCGTTATCGCCGAGGTCGACCGGCATATGAACGGCCTGGCTTTCAACAAAGCTCTCGTTGCCCTCTGGGAGCTGGTGTCCATGGTCAATAAATATATCGACGAGAGCGCGCCCTGGGTTCTGGCCAAAGATCCGGCGCAGAGCGGGCATCTGGCCGCCGTCATGGCAGCCTGCGCCGATGCCCTGAAAATAGCAGCCCTTCTTGCTGCGCCGTTTATGCCCCTTGCGGCCCAGAAGCTCTGGGAAGCGCTCGGGGGGGCGGGAACGGTTGCCGACCAGCAGATCGACGAGTTTGATGTTGCCGGATGCGTTCCGCCGGGAACGCGCCTGCAGAAGATATCCGCGCTTTTTCCGCGCATTCAGGCAGATGCCCAGGCATGACCCGCTCCGATTTCAATATACCCAATGCCCTCACGCTCACACGGATAATTTTGGTGCCGGTGCTGTTTACCGTGCTTTTGAAATCGCCGGGCAAATTTTTAAGCTTTGTTGCCGCCCTGATATTCGGCCTGGCATCCATTACGGATTTTCTCGACGGGTATCTTGCCCGCAGGATGAATCTTGTCACAACGCTCGGGAAATTTCTCGACCCCCTGGCAGATAAGCTGCTGGTGGGCGTTGCGCTCATCATGATGATTCAGCTTGACCGGGTGGCGCCCTGGATCGTTGCGCTGATCGTCGGGCGCGAGATACTGGTCATCAGCCTTCGCATGGTGGCTGTTCGCGAGCATATCGTCATCGAGACCACGAAGATCGCCAAGTTTAAAACGGGTTTTCAAATTGCCGCTGTTATCGGCCTGCTTATTCATTACGGCTACCGGATCGGCTCCGGGCCGTCAAGCTTTGTGCTTGATTTTCACGCCCTGGGAACATGGCTGTTGTATATCGCCCTGGTGATTACCCTGTGGTCGGGGGCGGACTATTTTTATAAATTCATAAAGCTTGTTTCCGAATCGCGGGCCCCGGCAGACTGAACAGTATATATTTTATGCTTTTTTTATTCGATTTTCTGATTGACAAAGACAGGAAACTGAATATAATTTATTGCTTGCTGAGCGGGAATAACTCAGTGGTAGAGTACGACCTTGCCAAGGTCGGAGTCGCGGGTTCAAATCCCGTTTCCCGCTCCATTTTTTTT
>JAFGCP010000202.1 GCA_016932595.1 Deltaproteobacteria bacterium | reverse complement strand
GGGTACGGCATCCATGAAGTGGGTGCGGCCGGTTTTTACCACGCCGCGCATCTCGCGGGTTTTTTTTCGGAGCGTCGCAGCAAGCCGGCTTATAGCGGGTATGGTGGCAGTGGTGAGCATGGTATAGGCAGCTATGTGCATGGCCGTGGGAAAGGCGTCATTGGTCGACTGCGATTTGTTTATATCATCATTGGGGTGAAGAAGCGGCCGGCCTTTCCCGAGTGTTCCGCCGGCCAGGACATGGCCGCGGTTTGAGATGACTTCGTTGACATTCATATTCGTCTGCGTGCCCGAACCGCTTTGCCAGACCACCAGGGGAAAGTGGTCATGCAGGCCTCCGGCCAGAATCTCGTCGCAGACCTGAACGATCAGGTTCTTTTTTTTTGCCTCCAGAACACCGAGCCTGTGGTTGGCGCAGGCTGCCGCCTTTTTCACAAGAGCAAGAGCCGTGATTATTTCAGAAGGCATGGAGGCTTCGGGCCCTATCCTGAAATGCTCCAGCGCCCGCTGGGTTTGAGCGCCCCAGTACCGGTCTGCCGGAACCTTCACCGGGCCCATGGTATCGTGTTCAGTCCTGTACTTCATGGTATGCCTGCCTAATAAATATGCAATGTCGCAAACCGCGCTTTTCAGTCGTTTTGAGTTTCAACCTTCAAATATCATGCTGGAACGCAAAGCTCAGCCGCCGTTGAAAGCGGGAAGTCTGAGTTATACAATAATCTAACAACATTTTTCTTTGCCTTCAGCAATTTCCTTGAAATGCACAGTCATTTTATTGACAAATTTGCGATGTCGTTCACTTACTATGTTTACAGCATGGTTCGAGTCGGAAAGTAATTCTATTGTTTCTAGTTTATTTGCATATTGATAAAAACATAATTCAGTTAGTTGTAAGCATATATATGCCACAAATATGCTTGTGTAGATGTCTCCTTTTCTAGTATTTTCTTTTCCCTTAGGAATAAATCCAAATTTTTGAAATTCCAGATTACCCGCAGCCTCCATACAACTCGGTGAAGCATTTAAAGGGCATGAATGAACATACATATTTGAAAGGTGTCCCCATAACTTACTTATTACTGTACTTACTTCTTTAACCTTACTAATGCTTTTAGCAGAATCGAACTTTTTCCCCTTCCATAATACGAAGCGGTCTTCATTGTGTATAATATCCCACGCAACTGAAAAACCTTCCAAGGCATTACGCAGAAGAATATCTGGTTCCCAAAAATACCCATTTAATGAAAGCTCATGGCCTGCCATCAATGTATTTATGCCTTTAGTCATTAAGCCATAAGCAATATGTTGGGGATCATTAGGATTATAACGTGGATTTTTTGTTTGAAAATTTTGAAGAATATGAATTGAGGAAGAAATAAGAGTTGCAAATTCTTCGACTTCTTTTGAGAAGTATTCTGCTAGTCTATGTTTTGATTCAAAAGATTCTTCTTGTATGTATTTCAATATTGCCTGCATTTGCCTATTGTCCTAATGCATAACAATTAACATATAGAACTCTATATTTTCGGATTCCTACCTATACCGTTTATTTCAAATTTTAGTTTGTAGGGTGCGCCGCGCGCACCGATAATGAAACAAAAAAATCAAATTTAAAACCCCATCGTCAACACGTTTTTTCACTTTGCGGGCAAAGCAACGTCATAATCTGCCTTCATTGGTGCGCGCGGCGCACCCTACAAACTTCATGACATGCCTGCCTTAAAAAATATGCTCTGTTGTGTGGCGCACTTGTCTCTCTGGAAGCCTTAATCGTCAACGCTGCGCATCACCTGCCACCACGTAGCGCAGCGGCGGTCAGAGTGCATGCGCTTGTTAGAAATTTTAATTTATTTCTTTTATTATGCGAATAATTTCAGCCAATAGAACATCGATATCGGCCCTAAAATCTACTTGATTGAATGTTGGCAAGACTTCTTTTTTCCTTATGCACGTATGTAAGTATGCATCAGACACATTCCTTAGTGAATTTTGCAAATGAAGCATAGATGCTTTGAATGATTTAGTACCTTTATAATTATTGGTAACTTCCGCAAATGTTTTGTAATTAAAAATTGGAGGGACATGATCAATTAAAGTTCTGCAGAGCATGGCGATACTCATTAATGATTGGCTGTTGTTTGCTTCGTTAATTTCTTCAAGAATCCGGATCATGCGTGTTATGTCGAATTCCTTAGTGTCGAAGCTCTTCAGTTCTTGAAGACGTGACATTGCAATATAGCTATTAATGTCATGCTTAATTTTTACACCACGAACTGCGTGCTTTTGTGCTGCCTTAAGGATAGCAACGACATCCAAAAGACATTTCCGAGTCGGACCACCCGCAAAACCACCACACCCTTGATTGACAGTATGTGGAATATTTCGAGAGTAATTATTTCCATCGCCAAAAAGCTCATCCAAGACGGTCATGGCCTCAAGAACTTTTTGTTTAAATAAGGTCTCATCTTCTGTTTTAAGATACAAACCCAAATTACTGCTTCTAACAAAACATCTAGAGAGCTTCTCGATTTCTGAAATTAGGGCATCTAATTCTAGAAAGTTATCGGGGTTTTTCATTTTTTTGTGGAATCCATCGCATGCCATCATTAGCCCTTTAACGTGTTCGATTTCGGTCTGGGTTCTCGGGAATCGACTCCGCTGGCGATATCACGATCTTAGGTCCGAGCCCCATCTCTTTTAAATGGTACGCAATTGTCTCCCCTGATTTTGTGGAAGCATCGATTGCAGCCTGTATTGTTTCCGAGGGAATCCCCTCTGGGCGGGATATTATCGACTCGATATTATAAACTGCCTTTTCAATCTCACCCTCTTTGCTTCGTACCGTGTTGTAAAGGATGGATGCAGGGTCAACATTCATTGCATCCTGCATGCCTGAACCATGGGGACCAAAGCTCTGCTTAATTGGCGAATGTGGGTCTAAATCCGCACGGATCCAGAATAGGTCTTCATCTGTAAAAGGAATGTGAGAATCGTTGAATTTTATGAAAACTTGACCTGCTAGCATCATTTGAAAGTGATAGTGAGGAAATGCCGTCTTTTTTCCGGCATGACCTTGATAATCCGTACGCGAGCATTTGAAGGTCCAATGCCTATGCTCGTAAGTGCAAGACCAATGGAAAAGCGCCGATGGATCACCTTCGTTTTTTAGGTCATTAATGTTGCGCGTAAAGCCTTTGAAATTTGAATGCCAGCGCAGAAAAGCAGCTGAACGGTGATATCCTGTGCTTGCAAGAACCTTATACACATCGTGCTTCTTTACACCTTTGGGACGCAGGAGCCAGTGAGAGCAAGGCAATCCTGACGACATAGTTTTTAGCGGCTTGCCACAAATGTAGCATTCTCCACGCTTGATGTGTTTAAGGAATACCTTGTATTCCTGATCTGCTGCAGCTTGCGTTTCAAGTTCGGCTGCTTTTAGTTTGGATTCTTGACTTAACAACGAATTTCGGAATCGCTCCCATTGAATTGTGTCTGTATCATTCATAATGCTAACAATAAATATATAGAACTCTGTATTTTTGGATTTCTATCTATACCGCTTATTTCAAATTTTAGTAAAATTGTCAAAAAGAAACAGGCGCATTCTGTATGTGGCCGGTATTTGTGAAGCTATGTAGATTCCTATAGGAAAGGGGATTTTTGGCGGGTTGGCACCCGCCATACGGGTTATGATAAATTGTTTTGTGGGTTTTCTTGTGTAGGAGCGGCTTCAGTCGCGAAAATGTTTTTTAGCGATCTATCGCGGCTGAAGCCGCTCCTACAGCGGAGAGCTATAAAAACATCATAACCTGCTGGAAGTCACTCAAGGTCCTTGCTGTAGTAGCCTTCCTGGTAGAGCTTTTCATCGTCCCGAATCTGGTAGCGGATTAGAAATATTACAAGGGCGATGAGCAGCCACAGGCCCGCAAGGCCATAGAGCCTGTCGCCGGTTACAACGCGTGATTTCTCGACCTGGGCAAGCGAAACCTTCTGGTCAGCCTCCGAAGCGGCATCCTTGACCTCTTCGGTTGCAATGGTAGCGGCAGGCGCAGGGGCTGCGGGCTCTGCCGCGCAGACATACCGCGCAAGCAGGCCGATGAAAAGCAGCATGCCGATCAAAGAAAGTACACAGATTTTTTTCATGTTCCTGCCGCCTCTCAGGAAAAATAACCGATAAGAGTACAGATCACAAACACCAGAAGGCTCACGATGCCGAGGATCGTGAATGCCGGGCTCAATTCGCCCCGCTGCGACCTGCGGTCGATAAACGGGGCAAGGGCGATGATGCAGGCAGCGATTGCCAGCCCCACAATGCCCACGACTTCACCCTCGATGCCCGCAATAAATGTGGGCAGCCATTTCAGTATCTGGTAGACCCAGAGGAAGAACCAGTCCGGCTTGACCCCTTCAGGCGCCGGCTTCAAATAATCTATTTCCAGCCCGAGCTCAGAGGGCATGATGACGGCAAGGGTTACCACAAGGCCCAGCAGCAGCAGGCAATTGATCACATCATGCCAGAGCAGGTGCGGGAACATTGGCTTGGCAGGGATTTCCTTTTTTTCAGCCTCCGCTTTTTTCAGAATGGAAACAGGCACGCTCATTCCCAGCAGTTGCACAAGCAGCAGATGCACGCCCACGATCAGCAGCAGCGCCGCCGGCAGCAGGCCCACATGCAGGGCGAAAAACCGGTTCAGGGTCTGGGGCCCGACATTTTCGCCGCCCCGCAAGAATTCAAGCATGTATTTTCCAACAACCGGTATGGCGCCGGGCATATCGGTTCCCACATTGAGGGCAAAGAATGCGCGCTCGTCAAAGGGCAGGGTGTAGCCGGTATAGCCAAGGAACAGCACCACCACCAGCAGCGCCATGCCCGTAAGCCAGGTGATTTCCCGGGGCCTGCGATACGCCTTTACAAAAAATGTAGAGAAGAAGTGCACAAAAGCCGCCACGATCATCAGGTTGCTGGCCCAATGGTGCACCGAGCGTATGAGCCAGCCGTAGGGAACATTCACCATGATCTCGGCTATGCTCTGGTAGGCGGTCTCGGCCGAGGGCTTATAGTAAAAAAGGAGCATGATGCCGGTGAGCCCCTGTATCATGCACAGAAAGAGCAGCAGGCCGCCCATATAGTACCAGGCGGAATGCCGGTGCATGGGCACCATTTTTTTGCGGGCAAGGCTCACGATGGCATCAAGGCCTATGCGCTCATTGATTTCTTTTTTTACATTGAACATGCTTCAGCCTTCAGCTGCTCTGTGATCCGCGCCAGGTAATCGCGCACGGAAAATATTCTAACCTTGAAAACTGGATTCCAGCCTTCGCTGGAATGACGGCGATGCAGGAACGTGGTTTTTGTTTCGTCATACCGGCGCAAGCCGGTATCCAGAATCCAGTCTGTTGTAGACCTTTCCTTGCTATGCCGTTTTGCCATTGTGCTCCTGAAACGACAGCACCAGTTTGTCTCCCTCTTCTTTCAGCTCAAACACATCAAGGGGCCGGGGCGGGGGACCCGCTGTATTGATTCCCGTATCATTGAAATAGCCCTCATGACACGCGCAATAGAATTGCTTCGTGTCGGGCTTGTACTGCACAATGCAGTCAAGGTGGGTGCATTTTGCCGAAAAAGCACGCAATTGGCCTGTGTCCGTTTTGAGCAGCACCCCGGGCAGTCGGCCGTATTTAAAATAAACCGCTGAATTGGGCGCAAGCATGTCAACTTCCGCTCTGGACATGGTCACAGCCCTGGGCAGAGGTATTTTTTTCTTGTGAAAAAGAAAACCGGCAACCGGATAGATGGTATATGCCGCGAGCCAGGCGAGCCCGCCGGTGATGAACCCCGTTATGAGCTGTCGTCGAGAAAGAAGGGACTCTTTAAGTTTCATGGGCGCGCCTTATCATACCATACGGAACAGTTTTTTAAATTTGTACACCATCAGCCTGCGCCGCAGCGCTTCGATCGTGTCCGTGGGCCGTATATCTTTCGGGCAGGCGTCGACGCAGCGGAAGATGGTATGGCATCCCCACAGGCCCTGGGGATTATTCATTTTTTCCAGAAACTGCGGGCCGCGCTGGTCGCGCGAATCCTGCATGAAACGAAAGAGCTTGGCAATGGCCGCAGGGCCCAGGTACTGCTCCTGGAACCGCACGACCGGGCAGGCGCCGTAGCAGCAGGCGCACAGTATGCAGTTGACATATGGGTCAAGGCTGCTCACTTGCCTGTGGGACTGGAGCCGCTCTTTTTCGGGCCTGTCGCCGTTGACATGCAGCCAGGGCTCCACGCGGCGATAGGCTTCCCAGAAGGGCTTCATGTCAACGACCATGTCGCGGATGATATCCATGTTCGGCAGGGGCTCGATGAGCACCTGGTCGCCTATGAGGTTCGTGAGCTGCGTGCGGCAGGCGAGCACGGGAGCGCCGTTTACCAGCATGCCGCAGGAGCCGCATACGGCGCTGCGGCAGGAATAGCGCACTGCTATGCTGTCGTCCTCGGTATCGTGTATGTTTAAAAGCGCCTCCAGAACCGTGCGGCCCCGGGGATAGGTTTTGACAAAGGTATCATAGCGCGGGCTGGAGTCCACGTCGGGATCGAAGCGGAATATTTTGAACGTATACTGAATCTCAGTATTTGCGTTCTGTGGGTTCATAATCGGTTATCTCCACGTCAGTGTAGCTCAAGAGCGGCCCCTCGGGCCGGTAAACAGCCATGGTGTGTTTCAGCCAGTGCTTGTCGTCGCGTCCGGGAAAGTCGGTGCGCCAGTGCGAGCCTCGGCACTCCTGGCGGGGGATGGCGCCGGCGACCGTCACCTCGGCAAGGTCGAGCATGCCCTGCAGCTCAAGGGCGTTCATGAGCCCCGGGTTGTAGCGCCGCGTGCCGCTCGAGCTGTGCAGGCTCACGCTCGTGTAGCGCTCCTGAAGCTCCTTCACTTTGGCCAGACACTCGACAAGAGCCGGGTGCTGCCTGAAGACGCCGCATTTATTGAAGAGGGTTTCGCGCATCTCGCTGACGATGGTGCCCACAGTGTCGCTGCCGTTGTGCCGCGACAGGAGCGCCTGAATGCGCGCCTCCTGTTTTTTCAGCTCTTCCTGCAGCACTGACGCTTGTGGCTGCGGCGGGGCCTGGGCAAGATACCGGTTGACAGCCTCGCCGGAAAGTTTCCCGAACACTGTCGTGTCCAGAAGCGAGTTTCCTCCCAGACGGTTTGCGCCGTGCACGGACACGCAGGCGCATTCGCCCGCGGCATAGAGGCCCGTGAGGTTTGTGGCCCCATGCTCGTCGGTTGAAATGCCGCCCATGGAATAGTGCTGGCCGGGCTGCACCGGGATGGGCTCGTCGATGGGGTCGATGCCGCCGAAGTCCATGGCTATCTCCCGTATGCCCGGCAGCCGCTCGAGGATTTTTTCGCGGCCCAGGTGCCGCAGGTCAAGGTGCACGTACTCGTCATTGAAGCCCCGGCCCTCGTTTATCTCGGTCTGTATGCTGCGGGCCACGATGTCGCGGGGCGCAAGCTCCCAGACGGTCGGGGCGTACTTTTCCATGAACCGCTCGCCCCTGCTGTTCACCAGATAGCCGCCCTCGCCGCGGGCGCCTTCGCTTATAAGAATGTTGGTGCCGCAGATGGTGGTGGGGTGGAACTGAACGAACTCCATGTCCTCGATGGGCACCCCGGCATAGTAGGCCAGGGCGACGCCGGAGCCGGTGTTGATGAGGGCATTGCTGCTGCGGGCGAATATGCGGCCATAGCCGCCGGTGGCAAGCACCACGGCCCGGGCGGCAAACATTTCCAGGCGGCCCGTGGCCATTTCCATGGCGATGACGCCGTGGACCCTGCCGCCCTCCACGGCAAGGGACAGGGCAAGCCACTCCTCATAGCATTTCACGCCCAGCTGCACGGAGCGCTCGTACATGGTGTGCAGGGCCATGTGGCCCGTGCGGTCCGAGGCATAGCAGCAGCGTGGATAGCCCGCGCCGCCGAAGGGCCGCTGGGCGATGC
>JAFGCP010000201.1 GCA_016932595.1 Deltaproteobacteria bacterium | reverse complement strand
TAAAATAAAAATTTTTATCATAAAAAATTATTTTATATTAAAAAAATAAGCCCGCCAAGCCCCCTTAAACCATTTTATTATTGACTATCTTATTATTCACGGCTATAATTATTATAAACTGCTTTACTTTCTTAACCCATTAGGCTCACTCGCATACAGGCATCTGTAAAAAAAACGCCTGCTCCTGATTGCTTCGATTCCCTGATGCCCCGGTAATTCTTATTTTAATAAGGAGACGCATACGTGCAGAAAAATACATGGTTCTACAGGTTTATAGTTTCGACCATCAGCATAAATACGGTCATGATCTGCATGCTCGCATTTTGGTCAATTGATGACCGCCAAACACTGCAGGTTGTGCAGGTTGAAGTTCAGGAACTCAAGCGCCGTATCGAAATGGAAATCAAACTGCGGCAGGAACTGCTGCCGCAGATAAAAAAATCCGCTGAGCTGCTCAGCCGCTACAACCCGGGCCTTGACCCTCTGACAGCACTTTCCTATGCAATAAAAATCTGGCAATGCAGCGATGAAGTGGTGACCAATGACCTTTTAACGGCGCTTATCGTTATTGAATCAGGGGCCGATCACAAGGCCAAAAGTCCTCAGGGAGCCCTGGGGCTGACACAAATCATGCCCGGCCATTGGCCATATGATACTCACGAGCTGCGCGATCCCTATAAAAATATCGAGGCTGGCGCAGCCATACTGCGGCAGTATATTCAGCGCCATGGGTTAATCGGCGGCCTGCGAGCCTACAACTGCGGGACCTCCAGCAACCCGCCCGGCGACGCCTCCATGAAATATGCAAAAAAAATACTGCAAACGGCTGAAAACCATTTTTGATTTGCGTGCTTTGCTGCGCATCCCCCAAGAATGAGACCGAAAATACTTGACAAATAACGTCAATACGTTTTATATATTATGTTCGATATCGGACTGTGACTGAACAGTCCGATCTTTTTTACGCAGTACCGGTCGCCCCTCTTGCGGGGGTGAACCATGATCAGATGAAAGGAGATTTTTAGCACTATGATTTGTCAAACAACCAAGAAGGGCGTCGAATGCTTCTTCATGAGCAAGTCGGGCTGCACCTATAACGGTGGCACCTGTTTTCAGATTGTCGCCCAGTGTGAAGGCTGCGAAAAAATCAAGGAGTTTCCGTCCGGCAAATTCTGCCTGGCCTATCCGCAGCCCGAGCTTAAGTGGAAAAACGGAAACTGCAACTTCGCCAGTCACATAAAGCGCGAAGTCAAGCAGGAAAAAGTCGTCAACGCACTCAAGGCTTCCAAGAGAAAAGCTGCAGGAAAATAAAAAAAAACCTGATATGCGTCCACAGCCGGCCGGGCTTGCCCGGGCCGGCTTTTTTTGTGTGCCCGGGCCGGAGAATAAAGGATACCGTCTTTACAAGTATTTTTAAAATAGTATAGTTACGCTTCCTGCCAGGATGGCTGTACACCATGCCGGTTCGTACTTTAAGGCTTTCTTGCTAGAGCCCGGCATTGCGATGCAGGGACACACAAATCTCCAACTGCTGCCGGGGCCTCGCCAATCAAAGATGCTTTTAGAAAATCTCTTCTGCTTTTCATTGCACCACCTGAATTTTGGTATTTCGTTAATCCAGCGTACAAACAGAATATAATCGTAAAATGCTGAAATTAAAATCGGCAGGCGACAGATGTATGTCGTCAAATAGTACATGGCGGAGTTGATGCGGGAGTTTGAGAGCGGGATAATTACAGCATATTGAACTTGAACAATTTCTGCATCAGGCGAAAATGCTTATCAAGAGAATACACTACAAGATCATTTTGCAGCGCGTTCTGCAGAACCAGCAAATCGGCAATGCCGACCCTGTTGATGCCGTTTTTCAAATTTGCTGTCTGCATGTCGATTATAGAGGACCAGTCAATATCAAATTTCACCTTTTCGATCACGTGCAAAAGGGCAATGATATCGTTTTCTTTTTTGATCATCAGTGAGGGAATCAACTCAGCCAGTATTATATCGTTTATACAAATACGGTTATGGGAGATAAGGCCGGATAAAGCCTCTGAATTGCGACCGCTGCTGAAATAATCTATCCAGACTGAGGAATCGACCAGCACGCGGCTCATCTTTTCCTCAAGCTCCCAAGGTCAATATTTAAATCAACTTTGCCTTTATATTTTTTCAGGCCCTGGACTCTTTCATGTTGAATCAGGCTTTTGAGGGCTTTTTTAATAACTTCTGTTTTTGTGCGGCAGTGAGATATTTTCAGCGCTTCGCAGAGAAGGTCTTCAGGTAGATCAAGTGTTGTTCTCATAGAGGTTTCTCCCGTTTGCAACAAAGCCTATGAATGAAAATATAATCTATGCGTATGCATTGTCAATACAATTTATGCATATTGTGTGGCTGCACCCGTTCCTGGGAGCACTACGTACAGCCCCACAGAGAAAAGGGGCGGTTCAAATCCCCCTTAACTCCCCTTTGCAAAAGGGGGAAGCAAAAAAGTCCTCCCCTCTTGCAAAGGGGAGTTAGCGGGGATTTTTGGTCTGCACACAACCGCCCCCTCTATTGTGTAGCTTCGTACTGAGCCCGGGGCGGTATCGGACAGAGAATATTCAGGGGGAATTTTTTGGGACTTTCCTATTGATGTTTTTGCTTCTTCATCGTCGTTCTGCCGTTGCTTTGATGCCTGTCACCCACCCGATCAATCCACAAAAAATAAAAAAGCCCCCTCTGCATGAGAAGGGGCTTTCTGTTTTAAAAAAGAGGGGGGCGATTTACTCAGCCATAAGCTTTTTGACTTCGGCGGTCAGGGCAGGCACGACCTTAAAAAGGTCATCGACAATACCGTAATCGCACTTGCTGAAGATAGGCGCCTCGGAATCCTTGTTGATGGCAACAATCATCTTGGAGGTACCCATGCCGGCATAATGCTGAATTGCGCCGGAAATACCGCAGGCGATATACAGATTGGGGGAAACGACCTTGCCGGTCTGCCCGACCTGGTCGGACAGGGGGCGCCAGCCTGCATCAACGGCAGCGCGGGAGGCGCCAACCGTAGCGCCGATAACCCCTGCCAGCTCTTCTATCATTGCATAATTCTCAGGGCCCTTCATGCCGCGGCCGCCGGAGACGATGCGCTCTGCCTCGGTGAGGTCAACCTTGCCGGCTGCGGTCTTCACGACTTCCAGCACCTTCACGCGGATATCAGAAGCTGCCAGTTCCGGTGTCACGCTGACAACCTCGGCAGTGCGGGCCGCATCAGGAGCCGCAGCCACAAGCACATTGGGCCTGAAAGAGGCCATCATAATGTCGGTGTTCTGAAAAGCCACTTCAGCATAGACCTTACCTGAATACATGGGGCGGCGGACAATCACCTTGTCGCCGTCAAGCTTGAAACTGACACAGTCGGCTGCAAGGCCGGCATTCACGCGGGCGGCAACTTTCGGGGCAAGATCCTTGCCCATAACGGTTGCGCCGAAAAACACCATCGAGGGCTGCTCCTTCACGATCAGATCGGAAAGCGCCTTGGCATAACCGTCGGTAGTGTACTGGCCAAGAAGGTCATGGCTCACCATATATGCCTTATCTGCGCCGAAAGGCGCAAACTTGTCGGCAAGAGCTGCTATGTCTTTTCCGAGACATACGGCTGCAAGCTGCTCGCCCTTGGCATCGGCAATCTTGCGGACATTACTCAGTATTTCAAAGGTAACTTTTCTTACCTTGCCGTCTTCCTGCTCGGCAAACACCCAAATTCCTTTTCCCATTGTATATTTCTCCTTTTATCTAAAAAGTTAAATGTCGCCGGATTAGATTGCTTTAGCTTCTTCGCGCAGAGCTTTTGCAAGGGCTGCGGCCTTTTCTTCGGCGCTTTCGCCCTGAATGATCTTGGCTGCCGTGCGTGCCGGTGGCAGCGAAAAGTTGATGCCTTTGGTCTTTGCGCCTGCGATGCCCATGGTTGCCGCATCTATGCCGATATCAGCGGCCTTAACCGGGGTCAGGGGCTTCTTCTTGGCTTTCATAATGCCGGGAAGAGAGGCGTAGCGGGGCTCGTTTAAGCCCTTCTGCGCGGTCAGCACCGCAGGCAGGGGCACTTCAATAATTTCCTCGCCGCCCACGATCTGGCGGCTTACCTTGGCGCTCTTCTTGTCGGCCGCGACCTCAACTTTGATCACCAGACAAACATGGGGTATACCGAGATACTCAGCAAGAGCGACGCCGACCTGGCTCTGGTCGTCATCAATTGCCTGCTTGCCGCAGAAAATCACATCATAGTCGCCGATTTTCTTGATCTGGGCTGCAAGAGCCTTTGCCGTTGCCAGGGGATCGCTGCCTTCAAAGGCCGCATCGTCAAGATGATACGCATCATCGGCGCCCATGGCAAGACCTGTTCTTATAGACTCGACGCAGCGCGCGGGGCCCAGGCTCACCAGGGATACCTTGCCGGCGCCCATTTTTTCCTTGATGCGAAGGGCTTCTTCGATACCGAATTCATCATAGGGGCTGATGATAAACTTTACGCCGTCCAGTACGACATCGGTACCGTCTGACTTTACGCGGATCTGAGCTTCTGTGTCAGGCACTTGTTTCATGCATACAATACTGTTCACGTTTTTTCCTCCTTAATGCGGGATTGTTAAAAGGTAAATCTAAAAACGAACATAATCTTTTAAAGAATCTATGGGTAACATAGTCAAATTTAGCGGTCAAGCGAATTTTCAGTTCAGCCATAGTTCAAGAATAGAGTGCGCTCAGACATCGGAAAAAAGGGGGGATTTGGCAGCCGGCCCCGGTCAATTGCTAAGGTAACAATGAGGGGGATATTTGAGGTTGTTTTCTGTTGGGGCGATCGAAACCGGCTGCCAAAATTGTTTTCACATGAGCGGTACTCTGCGATGTTGTTAAGCAAAACCCCTGTTTGTTTTTTAAAAAACTTGAAGCCAGAGCCTTTACTGCATAAAAACTCCCCCTCATGAGCCCAGCCCTGCGCCATTTTACAAACATACGCACATGCTGCGCGGCAAAAAATCATATCCCTTAAAAAAAGGGGGGGGCTGGCAATTAATACGTATCTGCTTCCAGGAGGGATACCAGTATCAATTCTTAATTGCCAGCTGGACAAGATTTATTGCAATCCTTATGCCACCCAAACAAAAGAAAACCTGTGCCCCTTAACCATACGGAAAAACTTTTCTTATTATGCGCTCTACAAAACGCCCTGTGCGGCGAACTCTCTTTCTCGCTGTAAAAAATTGTCATATTGGCAAAACAGTTGCAAGGGCCTGAATGCAGGGCAAAGATTGACAAGAGGTTTATTGCTAGTAGGTCATGACATTTTAAATTGGTGGTCATTGTTTTCATTGTAGGAGCACCTTTAGGTGCGATTGTTTCGCGGCTGAAGCCGCTCCTAC
>JAFGCP010000025.1 GCA_016932595.1 Deltaproteobacteria bacterium | reverse complement strand
TTGGTGAAATCGAACGCTCTGAGGGCTGTGCCGTACGTCAGCTGCCGCCGAATCTCGGCGCAGGCCGGGTGCTGCTGACCGGCGAGGCGGCGGGCTTTGTCTATTTAAACGGTGAGGGCATCAGCGCTGCCATAGACTCGGGCTACCGGGCGGGTCAGGCCATCGCACAGGCAATCAAGACCGGCGGTGATGCGCTGGAGCTGTACCGGAATAAAACCGAAGACATGCTGCGCCATATGGATCAGTGCTTCAAAAATATGCACTTTCTCGTGGGGCAGTGATGCTTGCCTCCTGCAAGGCGGGGCATCCCGGTGCTTTATAATGGATTTCATAGGACATCTGCCTTTTCATCCCCCTTTGAAAAAGGGAGATGAAGCAGGCTTGTTTTTCCGTATCAAGTTAATAGCGCCCCTTTGTGTGTAGAACTTTTTTTTCAGAAAAACTCAAAAAAAATGAGGCGGCAATTTTTTTGCCGCCTCATTGCATATGTATGGTTTCCCCTGTTACCTAACAGGTTCCGGCGCCCGGGCATCAGGCGCCGCCGGCAAGGGAGCCGGCCTTGTCGGCTATGGCTTTCAGCAGATCAAGGTATGATGTTTCAAAGGCTTGTACCCCTTCGGCTTCAAGATCGGCATACACGTTGGCAAGGCTTACGCCGGCGGCTTCGATCTGCGCAAGGATGCCGGGGGCTTTGTCGATGCCGGTTTCAATGGTCTGCGCTACCACGCCATGAACGCGGAAGGCATCGATGGTTTTCGGCGGCAGGGTGTTAATGGTGTGCGGGCCGATGAGCGTGTCGACATACAGAACATCGCTGTATGCCGGATCCTTGGTGCCGGTGCTTGCCCAGAGCACGCGCTGAATGCGGCCGCCGGCTGCGGCAATTTTTTTGAAACGCTCACTGAAAAAAAGCTCCTTAAAGATCGTATAGGTGACCTTTGCCACCTGTATGGCAGCCTTGCCGCGCAGGGGCGATCCCGGCGACAGCCTGTCGAGCCCGGCGTCGACCCTGGTGTCGATGCGGCTGATGAAAAAGCTCGCCACGGAGTGAATATCCGCAAGGGTCTTGCCCTGCTGCATGCGGGCCTCAAGCGCCTCGATATAGGTATGGGCCACCTGCCGGTACCGCTCCGGATCAAACAGCAGGGTGATATTGACATTGATGCCCTCGGTCAGCAGCTGGCGCACCACCAGGAGACCCTCTTTCGTGCCGGGGACTTTTATCATGATATTGGGCAGCCCTATCTCGGCTATGAGAGCCCTGGCCTGAGTGATGCTCTCCTGCACCTTGAAGGCAAGCTGAGGGTTGAGCTCTATGGACACAAAACCGTCAGCGTGCGCCGTCTGCTCGTATACCGGCAGCAGCAGTTTGCCCGCGTCGCGGATGTCCTGCACGGTTACTGCATGATAGACAGCCTCGGGCGCTGCGCCCCGGCCGGCCAGCTGACTGATCTGATCGTCATAGTCGGTGCTTTTCGACACGGCATTCATGAATATGGTGGGATTGGAGGTGATGCCGCAGATCCCGTCCATGTCGATCATTTTCTGCAGCGCGCCGTTGTGCAGTTCGCGGCGCTGGATGTTGTCAAGCCACAGGCTCTGGCCTGCAGCTTTGAGCTGATAGGTGCGAGTGGTCATTATCGGTCCTTTCTCATTGGATGGGTAGTCTTATTCTGAAGCTGGTCCAGTATGCCCCGGCGGGGCTTTCAAGTTCGGCTACGCCGTTGTGCATAAGGGTAAAAAGCTTGACGATGGCCAGCCCCTGGCCGCGGCCGTCGCCCGTGCCGCCCTGGAGAGGCCTGCTGTCCTGCGTAAAGTTTTTCAAGACTTCCTGCGGTATGCCGCCTGTATTGCCGATTTCGATGACGGCACAGGGCCCCTCGGCTCGCAGCTGTATTCTGAGCATGCCTTTTTGAAGCTCCTCGAGCTTGCGATGGGCATTATCAAGGAGATTGCCCACGATGCGGCCCACTTTTTTTTTGTCGGCGCAAATCTGCAGCTCCCATCCTTCTATATTCTGCTCGATGGCAACCTGCGGCGGGAAGTAATAGGCCTCCAGCCGCTCGGCTATGACCTCGTTTAAGTTGAACACTTCCTTTTGCGCAAAGGGGATGCGGTCGGTGATGATATCATTGACGGCAAGCATGCTCGTATACAGCTTGCGGTAGAGCCCCTTGATTTCATCGGGGTCTGCCGCGGGCGAGGCTATCTTTTTGGCATACACTTTTGCAATCGCTCCGAAGGACAGCATGAGGTTGTAGAAATCGTGACGCTCCTGCGACCGGAGTGAGGCCTGGATACACAGCTCGATATCCTGAATGAGGGAGTTGAAAAAAGACAGGTCATCCTTTTCGATGGGGTTTGCCTCTTCGCCGTCCAGCACCAGCACATTGGTGACCGCATCATTTTCATCCTTGATGGGCACGAAGTAGACATTGCGGATATTGCGGTTGCGGTACAGGTCGCGGGTTGCGCTCATGCGCGGATCGCTCTGGGCATCGTCGATGCGCAGGGACTGGCCGGTCAGCCACACCTCCTGAAAAGCCGGGTGTTCGGCAAACGGGAGGGTGACGCCATAGCGGTGGGCAAAGGGTTCAAGCGGGTAGCCCGCGATGAGCACGGCCACATTGCAGCCCGCGGCGTCATGCTCTATGGAAAAAAGCGCGCAGCGCTTCACGCTGATGGTTTCGGCGATCTTTGCCACAAGGGAGCTCAGCACCTGGTCCAGAGACTGGGTGCGCTTGATGATGGAGATGAGCGCCTTGCGGCTTTCCTGTATGACCTGCGCACGGGTCTGCAGAGCCTGCTTGCGCTTCTGGGCAAACACATAGCTGAAGCGGCTGACAACGCTTGTGATGAGCTTGATCTGCTGCGGAAAAAAAACCTTGTTTTTTTCCTTGAAATACAGCTGCAGTGTCCCCACCAGCACTTCCGTCTTTTCTCCGGCCTCGTAGTCGTAGAGCTGAATGGGCAGGGCCAGCATGGAATTGATGCCCAGCGCCAGTATCTTTTCTTTTTCTCTGTACAAGGGCTCGGAGCTGATGTCGGGCACGCAATAGGGGGTTTTTGTTCGTATGACCCAGCCGGCAATGGAATTTTCCTGGTCGATTTCCTCCACGCGCTCGGCGGTCCAGTTATATGAGCCTCCGGCTATCATGATTTTTCGTATGGGGTCCCAGGTGCGGCAGGTCGCCCCGTCGGCTTTCATAAGCTGGGCCGTGTTCATGCACAGGATGGTGAGCAGCTCATTGGCGCCGATATCGGGCGAAATGTTCATGATGTCATCGGCAATGCCGATAATCCGTTCAAGGTCGATCCAGGGGTTGTCCAGCAGATAGGCGATGCGCTCGTAATCGCTGCACAGAAAGGGCAGTATGCCGCGCTTTGCCGGATCCCGCAAAAGATCCAGCACGGCCGGGTTTTGTTCAAGATACTGCACTATGTCGTTGATGTCTGCGGCTGTC
>JAFGCP010000200.1 GCA_016932595.1 Deltaproteobacteria bacterium | reverse complement strand
TTTTCATTCAGACGCCAAGTAGTGTCAGAACAAAAACCCTATTTTTTGAATTAGCTTTGCCCCGGTTTTGCTCAATTGTGAGCGGTAAAAGCACCCAGTCTCAACCAAGCGAGCTGTCACCCGGATGTGCAATGCTTTCTTTATAGCTTTTAGAGCATCTCATTGATGTATTCTCCATCTGTGGTTGGCCTTGGCGCACGGAGCCAAGACGGATTGCAGGGGTCTTTGCAAAGATCCTGAATGCAAAACTTCAGATATGGGTCACGGCCGACATTTGCCGGATTTCGGATCTGATGAAAAGCGAAGCGGTGGTGAGCAGCATAGCGGCAGAGATACTGTGGACTATTGTTACCACGCCGTTCACAAGAAAGCGGACATGTGACTGCTCACGCACAACCTGCCTTGCAAGTGAAACGTCTGCGCTGGTTTTATAGGGGGGGGTTTTTAAATAAATGTCCTTCACAGGAGGAGGAGTATGCCAGCTTCAAGTACAAACCGCTTTGTCTGTGCCCTGTTTAGTATAGCGCTGGTCTGCGTTTTAACAGCTGTGCTCTGTCCTGACGCCGGTGCGGCGCCGGCAAGCGTTACCATTGCCGGCAGCCTGCAAAGCGAAGCCGGGTGCGCCGGTGATTGGGACCCCGCCTGCACCGCAACCCATTTGAACTATGACAGCACTGATGATGTATGGCAGGGCAGCTTTTCCATTTCCGCCGGCTCCTATGCGTATAAGGCGGCCATCGACGACAGTTGGATTGTGAACTACGGCGCTGATGCTCAGCAAAACGGCGACAGCATCCCGCTTTCCCTGCCCGACGCAACAGCAGTCAAATTCTATTACGATGACAAAAGCCACTGGGTTACCAGCAATATGAATTCAGTGATCGCGGTAGTTCCGGGCAGCTTTCAAAGCGAGCTTGGCTGCCCGGGAGACTGGGACCCGTCATGCCTGCGCTCGTGGCTGCAGGACCCGGACGGAGACGGAACCTATTCGTTTATCACCCCGGCCATTCCGCCGGGCAGCTACGAAGCCAAGGTTGCCATTGATGAAAACTGGAGCGAAAATTACGGCGAGGACGGGATTGGGGGCGGCGCGAATATATCATTCAGCATCACGGAAAACGGCATTCCCCTGAATTTTTCCTATGATGCAGTGACACATATCCTGACTATCGAAAAGATGCTCCCCTCGATTATATCTGCGGCCTATGACTGCGCGGCGGGCGTGCTTGCTATAACTGCAATAAACATGGCCATGGATCACAGCATCGATTCCAGCAAGCTCACCCTTACCGGCGAAAGTTCTGCTGCATACACGCTTACATCGGGCAGTTTTATCGCCGATAACGCGACTTCGGTGCATGTTGTACTGAATGCCGTGGATAAGAGCGCTGTTAATCAGCTGCTCAATACTGACGGCACGGCTTCCGCAGGGGGCACAACCTATAACCTGTCTGCTGCCGATGATTGGGACAGCTCCTTCACAGCCGATAACACCTCCGACAGCATAACCCCGGTGACCGTCAGCAATGCTGCGCCTCCGACTACAACGACGGCGCCTTTTTCAACCACCACCACAACCTCCATTTCTGATACTGACTGCGAACTCATTATATGGCCCGAAGTGGTACATATACCGAGCCTATGGCCCTGGCGGATCTTCCGGTTCAGCACCTATGAGGACCACGCGTTTGTGCAGACAAAGCCGGTATGGGGGTCCGATGCTCTGAAGACTGTTTGCAGCATCCCCTTGCGGAGCGGGAGCATAATCGCCCTGGTGTTTATTAATCCGCATAGTGCCGTAGCAGGCATGTATGCAGTGAACATCGATACATGTACCGGCTATCTCGGGCTTCAGGAGCGGTAACCTATAAAGCAGAAACCTTTTTTCAAATGAATGGTGGTGCAGGTGCAATTTTAATGAGATTCCTTGCCGGTTGACCTAACACAATTACCCTCAATTTATATTTTGCCCATCCCAAAGCAATTTTTTATCAAAAAAAAGCACCCGGCATCCTCCTGCCGGGTGCTTTTTTTTCTCGGTCAGCAAACTAATTTTTCAGCTTATTAAGAACTTCCTGCACGAGCTCGTCGAGCTTCAGCTTGGAGGCGCTTTTGAGCATGCCCTTGTTGGCATAATACTCAATGAGGGGAGCGGTCTGCTTGTTGTAGACTTCCAGCCGGTTGAGTATGGCCTCTTCGGTTTCATCGCTGCGCTGAATGACCGGGCTGCCGCATTTGTCGCATTTTCCTTCGACCTTGGGCGGGTTGGTCTTCACATTGTAAATGGTCTGGCAGGCGGAGTTGTTGCAGGTACGCCGTGTGGTCAGGCGGTCAAGCACAACCTCGCGCGGGATGTCGAGGTTGATGGCGGCATCAAGCTTGATATTGATTTTCTCAAGCAGCTTGCCAAGCGCATCGGCCTGGGGAATGGTGCGCGGGAAACCGTCGAGCATGAAGCCCTTGGCGCAGTCGGCTTCCTGGAGACGCACTTCCATCATGTCCATAATCAGCTGATCAGGGACAAGCTCACCCTTGTCCATGTACTCTTTTGCCTTTTTGCCGAGGTCGGTGCCGGCCTTGACATTGTTGCGCAGGATATCGCCCGTGGAGATGTGCACGGAGCCGTCGGTGGCTTTCAGCTGGTTAGCCACGGTTCCCTTGCCGGCGCCGGGGGGGCCTAACAGAATAATTCTCATACTTCCTCCTTCTGTAGAAAAAATGATGCGTTTAGTAAAACCCGGCTATTATTAAGAAAACAAGCCTTTTTTGCAAGCCTTTTCCACCGGGGGCGTGCGCGCCAGGGCGCCCGTGCTTCACAATAATTGAATTAAATATAAAAGCATGCTAAAATAAGCACCTAAATAAAACCGCATGAAGACCGGATGTAAGGGGCGGGGCATATGAGCCGGCCCTTTATTTTTTCTCCGTGCACAAAAATAAAACGAGTTTTTAAATAAAGGAGATTTCTGCATGGAAACAAAGGATTTTGAACAGACGCTGGTGCTTATTAAGCCGGATGCGCTCAGGCATTCGCTGACCGGATATGTGCTCTCACAGCTTTCTGAATTTCACACGGGCCTGCGTTTTGCCGCAACAAAGATCGTGAAAGTACACCGCATGCTGGCTGAAGAGCATTATGCCGAGCACAAGGGGAAGGTTTTTTTTGAATCGCTGCTGGAATATATCATGGGCGCGTCCCACTATCCCGATGAGGCCTGGAAGCGCCGCGTCATCGCGCTGGTGTACATGGGCCCGGGCGCCATACAGAAGATACGCGACATTGCCGGCCCCACCAACCCGCATGATGCGCGGGAAAAGCGGCCGGGCTGCATTCGCGCCCTGGGGACGCTTTTTCCGGTCAAGGACGCCTCGGGCAAAGTGCTTGACGAGCGCATGGATAATCTTATTCACGCATCGGCCAATGCCGGAGATGCCGAGCGCGAGGTCAAGCTGTGGTTCAAGCCCAGCGATCTGCCGCCGGCCATGCGCATTTACTCAACCGAAGCCAGCAAGGAACATTTCTATTATAAAGACGGAAAACTTTTTACTGCCTATGAGGCCGGCAGCGTCTGCCTGCTGGCGCCCGGCAATGTGGCCTGGAAGTCCGATCTTGAAGCTCTGCGGCTGCTTGCAAAAGGCCAGAAAGCCCCCTGCTCGCTTGAGGCCGTAGCTGCAAAATATCTGATCAATGAAGAGGCGTCTTGAGCCGGAGAGATTTTCCGCTCGGCGGATAGTGCTCTGCCAGGGACCAAGCTTTCCGGGTGTAAGCCTCATCGGGCTGGCGGCATAGGCTCTTGTGCGGATCGGATTCTGAAGACAAGCCGGCCGTGTGCTCGTTTGAATGAACGAGCACACGGCCGGCTTTTTATGGCTTAAAAGACGGTTCACACCTGTAGAACGTGGCGCTTCGATGCAGCATTGATAAAACCCCGGAGCATTTTTCTTTTTACTATAGACGTTTTAACTTTTCTGTCATCTCGACCCCTTCGGCTTCGCTCAAGGCCGGCTCCGGGAGCGATCTTTGGCCGAAGAACAACCATGGTTCAGGATTTCTCACCGCCTGCGGCTGATTCGAAATGACAATGGGGCTACACTATTTAGAAAAATGCTCAAGTGGGCGATGGCATTTGTTTTTGATAGGGCTTTTTTGTAGGAGCGGCTTCAGCCGCGAAACAATCGCACCTAAAGGTGCTCCTACAATGAAAACAATGATCACCAATTTAAAATGTCATGACCTGCAAGATGGCAGGGTTCAGATTTTTTGACATAATTAAACATTTTATTATTATATAATTTAATTAATTATAAAAAAACACCTTTTTTTGTTTAAAAAAGACCTGCTGGAAGAATTTTTTCTTCGCTAGTGTCCGTGCAGCAAAAAAGCAAAAACCATGCAAAAATAGCTAGACTAGACTCTAATTGTAGTGCTATAATAGTCTTAATTTTTAGATGGCGCTTTTTACGGTGCTTTTTCGGTTTTTGCTACTATACTATTGACAGCTTCATTTTCTAAAAAGGCAAAAAACATCAGATACGGGCTTTTGTCTGTGATACGGCAGCGGGCCCGCAGGGTGCAGTCGAAAGACAATAATGCCGGGGGCTGCTATCAGGTCCCCGATAGCGGAAAAACACCTATAAAGGGAGGTTGGCATGAACAAGGGATGGAAAAATTTTTTAACTAGTGCCGTTCTCGTCTGTGCGATGAGCATGGCAGCCGTGCAGGTGCAGGCGGGCAGCCTGCTGACCCTCGACCCCGGCGAAAGCACGATCCGGGAGTTTTATTTGCATGATGAGTTCGACAGCCGCACGTTTGGCCCGATGGAAGCATACCTGCTTATCGGCACGGGCGATAATGAAACAAAACTGGGAGATCTGACCATTACGCTTAAGCCCACGGTCACCAAGGATTTCGGCGCCGTGCTCGAGTACAGCCTGCTTGGGCTGGCCTATCCGCTGGGCGGCAAGCCCGAGTTTATTACTGTGAAATCGGCAGCTCCGCTGACACTTACCAAAACCGTGAAGATGAGCGCCGCGTACGGCCTGGTGCTTGCGGGCGTCTACATCAAGAACATCGACGGCGATGTTCTGCTTCCGGCCCAGTTTTCGATAACCTTCAGCTGGGCTGTCGGCAAATAAACCGCCGTACGGGAAAGGAGCGTCTATGAAACGGGTACTCGTACTATGTGCAGGCTGTCTTTTTACCGCCGGCCTTTTTCTCGCTTCTGCGCAAGCCGGCGAGGTCGACATCCTGGTTGAGAAGCTGGTGAAGAAGGGCATTCTCACCAAACAGGATGCCGCCGAAATTATGAAAGATGTCAAAGAGGAGGCGGCACAGGAAAAAGACGCGGAGCGGCAGGAACTCATCCGCAGCACCAAAGAAGCGGTGCGCGAGGATATCAAGAAAGATCCGAAGGTTTTTGCTGAAGTCCTGCCCCAGTGGATTCGCAAAATGCAGCTCAAGGGAGATTTGCGCCTCCGCTATCAATACACAGACCGCGATGAAAAAGCAGAGCGCAATCAGGGCCGCTACCGCCTGCGCCTGGGCGTTGTGACCCAGCTCAATGATACGGTCGACGTGGGCTTCGGCGTTGCCAGCGGCGATTCCAATCCCCGCTCGACCAATGAAGACATGAACAATACCTTCGAGCGGGGTGATTTGCGCCTTGACTATGCCTATGCCCGCTACAAGCCCTACAGCTGGATGTCCCTTGTGGGCGGCAAGTTTGCAAACCCTCTGTTTCTCACCACCGATATGCTGTGGGACAGCGATATCCGTCCGGAAGGCGCGTCGGTGCTTTTTAATCATTCCGTTTATGACTGGCTGGACGTATTCGCCACTACGGGCTTCTGGGTGGTTGATGAGCGCAAGGATGATGAAAACGACCCGACCATGTACGTGGTGCAGCCCGGCACCAAGATCAAGCTCGGCAAATATGTGTATTTCAAAAATGCCGTTACCTATTATCAGTTCGACAATGTGAAAAATACCACGCTTGACTACACCAGCAAGTCAAATACCCTGCGTAAGTTCGAGAACACATTGAAATATGATTATGACGTGCTGGCCCTTACCGGCGAGCTGGGGTGGAAGACGCCGTATGCCCGCATGCCGTTTGCAGCTTTGTTTGGCGAAGCCGTGAAGAATACCTCGGCGGGCCAGGGCGACACGGGCTATGCCGCAGGCTTCGGTATCGGGTCGGGTAAAGTCAAAAAGCGCCATGACTGGCAGTTTGTGGCACGCTATATGAAGCTCGAGCGCGATGCCTGGGTTGATGCCCTGACGGATGCCGACAATTATGACGGTGAAACAAATATAAAAGGATACAAATTCGCTCTTACTTACGGGCTTTTTGAGAATATCGATTTTGCCATGGCTTGTTTTCTTCACGAGCGCATCAGCGGCGAGTCGCTTGATGAAAAAAAGCTGCAGCTTGACTTGAATTTCAGGTTCTAAAGCAGGTACCCGTATTCTGTAACCGTTTGCACCGTTAACTCTTTGGTTCATTCGCCCGTGCTGAATTCTCGCAAGCTACACCAAGTGAGAAACTACGCAATGGCTCGAACGGCACGGACTGCTGCACCAAAAACTTTCCGGTGATCATATGGCTGCAACATTTTGATAAATGCTCTAAAAAACGACAGCGTATTGCTTTTATGTTTAACGGGCGGCGTGCGGGCGCTTCACACAGCCGCCGTTGTTTTGGCTTCATGCAGGCCCTGGCGTGAAAGGCCGGGGGAAATACACCCCCGGACCCCTTTCCATCCAGGAGAGAAAAAAAGATTATGTATCTGCCGGCGGGATTTTTAAAAGACGGACCAGGAACTGGTAGAGGCGGCCGGAGGCTGAAGCAGCAACTGCTTCCTGCAGCAGGGCGTCGCTGTTTGCAATGAGCCTGAGAATTCTGCCCCTGTCCGAAGAGCTGATGTCGGTAAAATTTTTATGTGACTTGAAAATGTGACGAATTTCACTCAAAGCGGAGAGCGTTTGCTCAATATTTTCAGGGATATGTTTTTCGATTTCTCTTCTGAGCCGGGCCGCCAGGGCTGGTGATTTTCCACTGGTTGACAGCGCCAGAATCAGGTCGCCCTTTTTTATAAAAGAGGGAACAAAAAACGTACAGTTGGGCGGGTCATCGACAGCATTAATAAAAATATTCCGTTCCTGAGCTTCTTTGAACACAGCTTTGTTGACGTCTGCAGTACTGGTTGCTGCAAAAACAAGGGCGGCTTCAGCAAGGTCGCCCGGCTGATACGGCCGCTCTAAAATTTCAAGGCTTGCGCCAGAAGAGCCGGCAAGTGATTTAAAATCCTGATGTACAGCGGGGGCAATGACGAGAACAGTGGCGCCGGCCTCCAGCAGATCGCGGGCCTTGCGCAGGGCCACATCGCCGCCGCCTATAATGACGACACGTTTGTTTTCAAGCTGTATCATGGCGGGATAGAGCTGCATCAGGCTGTTAGCTCCCTGGGCAGGGGGAAGGCCTCGTTTTTTTCAATAAGCTCCTGCTTGTTTGCCGCATCAAGGCCGATCTCTTCATCTGTGATATAGCACTGGGGATCAGGCGCCCAGAAATCTCCGTAGGCTCGGTATCCTCTGACCCGCATGGAGCCCGTGCACATGGCGCGGTACTGGCAGAGGCGGCACCGGCCCTTGATATAGTCCGCCTTGTGCTTCAGGCCATGCATAAGCGGTTCGCTTTCATCAAGCCAGATATCGCTAAAGCGGCGCTCGCGGATATTTCCGAACGTATAGTCCTGCCAGAACTGGTCAGGGTGCACATTGCCGAAAAAGTCGATATTGCCGATTCCCACACCGGTTGAGTGGGCTCCGCCCCCGTTCCACTCAAGCAGCCGGCGTATTTCCTCAGCCCTCTCCGGGTTGGTCTGTTTCAGCTTCAGATACAGGTATACGCCATCGGCATGATTATCAACAGTGAGAATATTAATATCCTGCCCCCGGCGGAAATAATCATCCGTGCGCTCCATGATTATATCAAGGGCATGGCGTGATTCGCTGTGGGTCAGGTCGTCCTTGAACATGCTGCTGCCGCGGCCGGAATAGACAAGGTGATAGAAGCAGGCGCGGTTGATGCCCTCCTTCTCGATAAAATCAAAAATGCGATGAAGGTCCTGATAATTCCTGCGCGTCAGCGTGAGCCGCAGCCCGACGCGCTGGCCTGCGGCGCGGCAGTTTTCAAAGCCCTGCATGGCCCGGCTGAAGGCGCCCTGAACGCCACGGAAGGTATCATTTACTTCCTCCATGCCGTCGAGGCTGATGCCAACATAGACCACCCCGGCATCTTTGATCGCCAGAGCTCTGTCCCGGTCAATAAGTGTTCCGTTGGTTGATATCACCGGCCGTATGTCTTTTTTTGCAGCATATTCGATCAGCGTAAAAAGATCCGGCCGGATCAGGGGCTCGCCGCCTGAAAACAGGAGCGAGGGGATTTTGAAATCAGCCAGTTCATCAATCAGCTTTAGCCCCTCCGCGGTCGTCAACTCATTTTCATATTTTTTGTTTTCCGAGTCGGTGTAGCAGTGCACGCATTTCAGGTTGCAGGTTCTTGTCGTGCTCCAGACCACGATTGGCCTGCGCACACCGGCAGACAGCGGGCGGGCATGGGGGGCATTGCCATGGGCGTCAGCCCCTGCCTCTGTTCCGTAACGGAGGCCGTCGCCGGTTGAGCTTCCCCCGCAGTAAATTTTTCCTATATCAATCATTGGTCGAGCCTCTCCCATTCCATAAAATCGGGTGAAAAATACATGACTTTTTGTTTTTTTAATTCCTTAAGGCTTTTCAGCACCAGGCATTCAGCCAGCCCGGAGGCAGCAGACAAACTTTTTATAAGCGCATCAAGCTCAGCCTCGGTGCGCGCATGCACCATGGCAAACAAGGGATGCTCCCACCGGCCCGGATACAGGGTGCGCAGGTACAAATGGGTTACCGCCATGGTGTCAAGAAAAGGCTTGACCTGCTCTTCAATGGGAAGGCCCGCTTTGGGTTTCCACGCGGTCATGGCATTGTGATGAAACCCTGCCTGCATATGCCGCAGCACAGCGGCAAAGCGCCGCAGGACAGACTGCTTCTCAAACTGGCAGGCTAGCTCGAGGAGCCGCGACTCTGAGAGTTGCTCTCCGGCGCTGTTCACCAGCTCAAGAAAGGGTCGCGCAACAATGGGCAGATCGGTCTGCAGAAGGAGTACAGCCGTGCGCTCTTCATCAGTAAAGTCGCGAACCTCAGCCCTCTGGGGGGCAAGGCCCGCAGCCGCCTCTTCTGCTGCGTGATAGTCATCCCCGATCGGCAGCTTCAAGCCGATTTTCAGCAGCTTTTCATTGCGGAGGATTAAAAAATCCCGGGCGCCGGCTTTCTGCGCGATATGCTCAACCGCATCGTCAAAAGGCAGGGATTTTTCAAGGGCAAGGGTAAACCAGATATTGTAGCGATGCGCCCGCAGGTAGTTATGGCTTATGCCCGGATGGGCATTAATTGCCGCGGCCGCCTTTTTGAGGCATGCTTCGGGCACCTCAAAGGCAATAAGGCTCAGCTGGTACCCGAGGCTTTCGCCATTAAAAATCGCGGCTATATTTCTGATGATTCCCTGCTGCTTCAGGCGGGAGATGATTTCAAGCACCGCTTTCTCTGACAGGCCGGTCTCTGTTCCTATTTTTTGAAAAGGCCGTTGGACCAGGGGAATTGAGCGCTGTATGTAGTTGAGCACCGCTGCTTCGTTTTTGCTGAAATTCGTCACGGCGTCATCCTTTTCGGCTGATAGACGCAGTAGGGTTCTTCAGCAAGATAATCGCCTGAAGCGTACTGCGCCCGGGCGCGGCATCCGCCGCACACGGTATTGTACTCGCAGCGCCCGCATTTCCCCTTCAGCCGACCCACATCACGCAGGGATTGAAACAGCTCCGACTCCTGCCATATGCGGGGAAAGGGCGTTTTAAGCACATTGCCAGCAACCAGCGGAAGATAGCCGCAGGGCTGCACGTCGCCTCTATGAGAAATAAAGCAGACGCCGCTGCCTGCAAGGCAGCCCCGCGTCATGGCCGCCATGCCATCGGTTTCAAAAGTAATGGCGCGCCCTTCCCTTTTTGCCATCTGTCTGATAATGCGGTAGTAGTGAGGCGCGCAGGTTGCCTTAAACTCGAGTTCGGTATGCTTTGAGCGCTCATAAAACCACTCCAGCACCTTCTCGTATTTCCGGCTTGAAATCATATCTGTTTCAGCAATTTCAACGCCGCAGCCCACGGGCACAAGCATGAAAAGGTGCAAAGCCCTGGCGCCCTCACCCTCGGCAAGCTGCAGGATATCCTCGATCTGGTCGACGTTTCTTTTGGTGATTGTGGTGTTGAACTGGAACTCGACTCCCGCCTCTTTCAAAAAGCGCGCGCCGCGGATTGCCCGGTCGAAAGAGCCCGGTATGCCCCGAAAGCTGTCATGCGCCCCGGCGCTGCTGCCATCGATTGATATGCTCGCCCGGGCTATACCTGCTTCTTTGAGCCTGCGGGCAACGGGCTCGTCAATGAGGGTTCCGTTGGTGGCAAGGGCTGTGCGCAGGCCTTTATCGCGGCAATACGCGGCAACAGCAAAAATATCAGGCCGGTACAGGGGCTCGCCGCCCGTGAGGACCATGATGGGCGAACAGAACGGGGCAATAGCATCAATGACAGATTGAATCTGGTCTGTTGTGAGCTCGCCTGAATAGTTGCTATCATGAGCCTCGGCCCGGCAGTGAGCGCAGGCAAGGTTGCAGCGCTTGGTGAGCTCCCAGAATATCAGGCGGGGTATGTTCGGCATTTTCATTTTCGCAGCATTTCTTCAAGAGAGTTAAAAGTGTTTATAGAATCGCCTTCAGCGATGCCACGACCGCGGCAACCGTGCGGTCAATATCGGCTGCCGTATGAGCAAGGGAAAGGAAGCCGACTTCATAGCCCGAGGGGGCAAGATAGATACCCCGGTTCAGCAGCTCCCGGTGATACTGCGCAAAAAGCCGCATGTCGCATTTTTTTACTTCATCAAGGGTTTTGATTTCTTCGGCGCCCGTGAAATAGAAACAGAATATTGATTCAAGCTGCTGGAAAAGCACCCTCCCTGCATGCTGCTGCAGCACAGGCTGAAGCTTTCGGCGCAGGAGCTCCGCTTTTTCCCGCAATGACGCATAGGCTTTTGTTTCTGCAAGCTTTTTTAGGGTTGCAACACCCGCAGCCATGGCAAGGGGATTGCCCGACAGGGTGCCCGCCTGATACACGGGGCCATCGGGCGCAATTTTGCTCATAATGTCCCGCCGGCCCCCATAGGCTCCAACGGGCAGCCCGCCGCCGATAATCTTGCCAAGCGTTGTCAGGTCAGCCCGGACGCCGTAATACTCCTGCGCACCGCCCCATGCCACACGGAAGCCGTTGATCACTTCATCAAATATGAGCAGCGCGCCGTAGCGGTCGCAGAGGCCCCGCACGGTCTTTAAATAATCAATGCCCGGCAGCAGCAGGGCATAGTTGCAGGGGACCGGCTCCATAATGACGGCGGCAACAGAGCCCTCATTTTTTTTCAGGCAGGCTTCCAGCTGCTCAGGGTCATTGTAGGGCACGACCAGGGTATCCTGCGCATTGCCGGAGGTAACACCGGCTGAGTCGGGGGTGCCGAAGGTTGCAAGGCCCGAGCCCGAGGCAACAAGCATACAATCGGCATGGCCGTGATAGCAGCCGTCGCATTTAATGATTTTGTCCCGGCCCGTAAAGCCACGAGCAAGTCGCACAGCGCTCATGACAGCTTCCGTGCCCGAATTGACAAACCGCACCTTCTCGATGGAGGGATACGCGCCAGTCACCAGCTTTGCCATCTCAACCTCAAAGCGGTGCGGCGTTCCAAAGCTTGTGCCGTTGACAGCGTTTTCCCGGAGTGCCCGGAGCACCTCCGCATCGGCATGCCCCAGTATCAGGGGTCCCCAGGACATGCAGTAATCGATATACTCATTGTCATCTTCATCAATAATACGCGAGCCCGCCCCCTTTTTCATAAAAAGGGGGGTGCCGCCCACGGAGCGGAAAGCCCGCACCGGAGAGTTGACGCCGCCGGGCAGGTACTGTAAGGCCTCATTGTAAAGGGCCGCTGATTTTTCTGTATTCATGCTATGTGCTCCGGGAGTTTGTGGCTAAATGCAAATGATAGTGTTTGTTGTGTTCATTTTTGCAGGGTGGGCTGCGCCCACCATTTTAATCGGTGGGCACAGCCCACCCTACCGGAATCATGTAACCAAATCATAACCTGCCGTGGTCATATGTGCATACAATTAAAACCACTTGTTTTTCAAAATATCGCGGGTGTGATAAGAAATAATCATGTCGGCGCCGGCGCGGAAGATCGAGGTCAGAATCTCGGTGGTCAGGCGCTGCTCATCGCCGAATCCGAGGCGGCCTGCTGCTTTGACCATAGAGTACTCGCCGCTGACATTGTAGGCGCAGACGGGAACTTTCACGATGTTTTTGATTCGGTAAATAATATCAAGATAGGAAAGGGCCGGCTTCACCATGACGATATCCGCGCCCTCTTCGATATCAAGCAGCACCTCGCGCTCAGCCTCGGCGGCATTGCGGAAATCCATCTGATAGCTGCGCCGGTCGCCGAACCGGGGCGTACTGCCGGCAGCATCGCGAAAGGGGCCGTAAAAGGCGGAAGCATATTTTGCCGCATAGGCCAGTATGGGAATATCTGAAAAGGCATTGCTGTCAAGGCCCTGCCTGATGGCTGCTACGCGGCCATCCATCATGTCTGATGGAGCCACCATATCAGCTCCGGCGGCGGCATGGGATACAGCGGTTTTTGCCAGCAGCTCAAGGCTGGGGTCATTTAAAATTTTTCCTTTGTCAACCATGCCGCAGTGCCCATGGCTGGTGAATTCGCACAGGCAGACATCCGTTATGACATACAAATCGGGAAGCTTTTTCTTAATCGCTCGTACAGCTTTTTGAACAATGCCGTCTTCGGCATAGGCACCGGAGCCTTTCTCGTCTTTTGTGTCGGGAATGCCAAAGAGAATAATTGCTGCTATGCCAAGGGCTGTATCTTTTTCAAGATCAGCCAGAAGAGTATCAACCGATACCCGGTCTATGCCCGGCATGGATTCAATGGGCTCTCTCACCCCCGCTCCCTCGCAAACGAAATAAGGCATGATCAACTTCTCCGAACAGACAATAGTTTCAGCAGAGAGATTGCGTATGCAGGGAGCGCTGCGCAGGCGCCGCGGTCTTTTTATTAAGTCCATGAAATTTCTCCGGAGCTTTGTTTTTAGGCATTTGTTGGGTTCGCCCTCATGCCGGTGCTTCTTCGCACGTAGTGTGTTTTGCGTAGCGTTGGGTTGAGGTACGAAACCCAACGGTTTTTTTCGGGCTTAACCCAATAATAAACGCCTTTTCGTTCACACACTCATTATCCCGGACTGTTGGCGTAATGTTCGGTGATGGCCTTCACCAGCCCGTCAATCGTGTATTCAGCAGCCTCAAAGGCCGGGGCATAACCAAGCTCCCTGATGGTTTGCGAGGTTATGGGGCCGATGGAGGCAAGCTCTGCCTGCACCGAAGGAATGAGGGAAAAAAAATTCCGTGCCGTTGATGAGCTGGTGAATGTTATGAGATCAGCCTCCTGCACCCGGGCAATGGTTTCAGGCTCTCTGTTCTCCGGCTTGACCGTTTCATATATATTGATGCGCTCAACCGTGGCGCCAAGCTGCTGCAGGCCATCGGAAAGCACGGAACGGGCTTCCCGGGCGCAAGGCAGCAGCACTGTGCTGCCGGCAAGCTTCAGGCTGCGGGCAGCATCAAGCAGGCTCTCGGCAACAAATTCTTTGGGAACAAGATCAGGCTTTAAGCCGTATTTGATGAGCTCATCGCCGGTTGCAGGGCCGATGGCGGCGATCTTGACAGAGCCCAGAGCGCGCGCATCAAGGCCCATGCTGAAGAGTTTCTCAAAAAAGATGCTCACCGCATTTTGCGAGGTGAAAAACAGCCATGCGAAATCCCGCAGGTTCCTGATCGCCGTCTCAAGCAGGCTTAGGTCCTGCTGCGGTTGGATCTCTATGGTGGGAAATTCGATAACAGCAGCGCCAAGCCTGCTCAGCTGCTGCGAAAGTTTTGAGGATTGCTTGCGCGTCCGGGTAACGACAATTTTTTTCCCGAACAGGGGCTGATTGTCGAACCAGCGCAGCTTTTCCCGCAGCGTGACAACGCCGCCGACAATAATAATGGAGGGGGGCTTGATATTTTCCTTTTCAACTTTGGCGGCAATGTCCTGCAGCGTACCGGTCACAACACGCTGCTCCGGCCTTGTGCCCCAGGAGATGAGTGCAACGGGCGTCTCCTGCGGGAACTGTTTTTTGTTGATCAGCGAGTCGGTAATATGGGCCAGGTTTTTCACGCCCATGAGAAAAACAAAGGTCCGGTCGCTGTCATATTCCGGGAAATTGACATCCTCTCCATCGGCCGCATCTTCACGCCGGTGGCCGGTAATAATTTCCATGGCATGGGCAAAGTCGCGATGCGTCACCGGTATGCCTGCATAGGCAGGCGCTCCGTAAAATGAAGATATGCCCGGTATTATGGCAAAGGGAATGCCCGCCTCAACAAGGTCTTCAGCCTCTTCGCCGCCGCGGCCGAAAATAAAAGGGTCGCCGCCCTTGAGGCGCACTACGGTCTTGCCTTCCCGGGCTTTCTGAATGATAAGCTCGTTGATCCCTTCCTGCGGCAGGGTGTGATCGCCACCCTTTTTCCCGACATAGATCTTTTCGCAGGCATATCCTTCAACAAGAGCGGGATTGGCCAGAAAATCATAGATAATACAATCGGCCTGCGCAAGGGCGTTGAGCGCTTTTACCGTTATCAGTTCAGGGTCGCCCGGTCCTGCGCCGGCCAGATACACAAAACCTTTTTTCATAGCAGCTCCGCAGCTCCCTGTGCTTTTAGTATGCGGGCAAGCTCCGCACCGATTTTTTTTGGGTCAGAGCCGGAAACAGACTGCCGCATGGTTTTCGATCCGTCTGTGGCGGCAATAATCCCGGTGAGATGAATACATCCCGCCTCAATGGTCGCAAGCGCCCCCAGGGGTATATGACAGCCGCCGCCAAAATGTTTTAAAAATTCACGCTCCGCTGTTACCGCGAGCTCTGTGTCCTCATGGTTAAGCTTCCGTATCACGCTACGGGTCTGCTCATCGTCGGTTCGTACCTGAAGCCCGAGCGCTCCCTGGGCGGGAGCCGGCAGAAAGATATCAAAGGGAAGAATATACATGTGAAAGGCGGAGATATCAAGCTCAAGGCGCGCAATGCCGGCATGGGCCAGCATAATGGCATCATAGCTGCCTTCGCGCAGCTTGCGCAGCCGGGTAGTTACATTGCCCCGCAGTGGCTGTACCTTGAGTGTCGGATCAGCATGCTTGATTTGAGCGAGCCTTCGTACCGAGCTGGTGCCGACAATGGCATTCTCACGCAGATGCAGAATGCGGCCGGCATCAAGCGCTTCGGGCCGGATAAGCAAAACATCCGACGGCTCCTCCCGCACGGGGATTGCCGCAATGCACAGCCCGGGAGGGCTGTCGGTCGGCAGGTCTTTGAGGGAGTGAACGGCAAGATCAATGCTTTTTTCAAGCAGGGCGTTTTCAATTTCCTTGGTGAAAAATCCCTTGCCCTCCATTTTTTCAAAGGAGATATTCTGAATACTGTCGCCCTGTGTCCTGATAATAATTATTTCAGTCTGCCGCCTGCCGAGCCGCTCTGCGACATAGTCTGCCTGCCACAGGGCCAGATCGCTGCCTCTGGTGCCGATTCTTATTTTCATGGAGTTGTACCCTGCAGCCGCCATAGTGAGCGTGTTTGTACAAGACAACAAAGAACAGAAATTTATATTTCTAATTGTTGCCTGTCAATTAAAATGATAGTATGAGCACTTCTTATATATTCATCGTTCCCCTCAGCCACATAAAAACTCGCACGGGCACGAACTATGAACATTCCATTTATGTACGCAGCTCTCCTGCTCTATTTTTCCGGGACCATTTCCTACTGGCTCTATGTATACAATAAAACAGAGAAACTTGCCTTCAGCTCAGTTGCCCTGTGCTGCATCGGCCTGATACTGCATACGCTGTCGCTGTGCTCCCGCATGATCGAGAGCGGCTATTTTCCGCTCAGCAAGGTGTATGAATCAATAGCATTTTTCAGCTGGGCCCTGGTGATTATCTCTCTGGTTTTAGGGCGCTGGTATAAGATATATGCCCTGGGAGCTTTTATTCTTCCTGTTGCTGCAGCCAGCCTGTGCGGCGCCCTGCTGCTGCCCAAGGGCATAACCCCCTTTGATCCCCTGCTGCACAGCAACTGGTTTTTAATCCATACCATTTTTTCGGTCACGGGCTTTGTTTTTTTCGGCATCTCCTTTTCCGTGGGCATCATGTACCTTATTCAGGACAGGCTTCTTAAACAAAAGCGGCTTACCAGCTTCTTCTATAAGCTGCCGCCCCTGAATATGCTTGACGATATCAGTATGAAAGTACTGTCCATCGGTTTTTTTCTTTTGACCATAGGCATTATGGCGGGCTTGTTCTGGGCAAAAACAGCATTCGGGAGCATCTCGATTACCGATACAAAAATGCTGTTTGCGCTGCTCTCATGGGTTTTTTATCTCGTTATTTTTCACGGCAGATACAGTTTGGGCTGGCGGGCGAAAAGGGGGGCTTTTCTGTCGGTCCTTGGCTTTGTGCTTGTCATGGCCGCCTTTGCCGCAACGACCTGTTTTTCGCACAATGAATGGCATGCGTTTTTTTAAACCCGAACGTGTTGTACACGGCAGGAAACTTCCTGTATGAACTTAATTCTGGTAGGGCTCAATCATAGAACCGCAGATGTTGCGCTGCGCGAAAAGCTGGCGTTCAAAGCGGAAGAGCTGCCCGAGGCCCTCTGCAGCCTTTTGAACCTGCCCACGGTTGATGAGTCCCTCATCCTTTCGACCTGCAACCGCGTTGAAATTGCCGCAGCCGTAAAAGACATCGAAGAAGGCTTTGAAAAAATCATCGGTTTTCTTGCCGGGAAATTCGATATCGACAGGAGCCAGCTGCTGCCCCACCTGTACCGCTATTCAGCTACCGATGCCATCAAGCACATCTTCCGGGTCGCCTCAAGCCTCGACTCACTGGTTGTCGGCGAGGCTCAGATCCTGGGTCAGGTCAAGGACGCTTTCGAAGCCGCCCTTGCCCAAAAGTCCACGGCCGTGGTGCTGAACAGCATTTACAAAAAAGCGATTTCGGTTGCGAAAAAAGTACGGACCGAAACAGCCATCTCCCAGCTGCGCGTTTCCGTAAGCTCCATTGCCGTCGAGCTCGCGGAAAAAATTTTCGGCACGCTTGCAAAAAAAATAGTATTTATCGTCGGCGCCGGGGAAATGGCGGAGCTGGCCCTCAAGCACCTGGTGGGAAGCGGCGCCAGCGAGGTGCTGATCACCACCCGGGATTTTGCGAAGGCCGAAGCTCTGGCCTCTGAGTTTCGGGGAACAGCCATACCGTTTGACAGCTTTCTCTCCCAGCTCCACCGCGCCGATATTGTTATCTGCTCAACCGGCGCGCCCCATTATCTCATTCAGCCCGGTGACATTGCCGCGCTGGAAAAAGAGCGTAAAAACAGGCCCATGTTCATGATCGATATTTCAGTGCCCCGCAACATCGACCCCGGCGTCAATGAGATTGACAATGTGTTCCTGTTTGATGTTGATGACCTGAACTCCATTGTCCGGGAAAACATGAAAGAGCGCACGCTGCAGGCCCGGCAGGCCGAGTCGGTTGTCGAGGCCGAGGTTGCCGAGGCGGCAACCTGGATGAAATCCCTTGAGGTTGTTCCGACGATTGTTGCGATTCGGGAAAAAGGCGAGCGTATAAAAACAGCTGAAATGGAAAAAATGCTTGCTAAAACAAAGGGCCTCACCCCCGAACAGATCGATGCCATTGAGGGCCTGACCGCGGCAATCGTTAACAAGCTCCTGCATGCTCCCGTGGTTGTGCTGAAAAAGCAGTCGGACAATCATGACGGCAGCCTCTATGTTGAGGCGGCGAGAAAACTATTCAACCTTGATGGCGATGCAGACTCATGCACGCACAAGAAATCCCATGATCCACCATCAGGCGCTCCGATGCCACAGTAGTTTTAAAGCTTCATCTGTATTTCAAGGGCTGCCGGCAACTTTTCTTTTTTGAAGATATGTTCTCTGTAAAAAAGTTCGGGCTGTACGAAAGGCCGGAGCTTTTTGTGCGCCCTGATGCCGGAAGAGATCAAGCCTTTCTGTACATGTCTGCCTGAATCCCCAGCTTTTTCATGCGGTACTGCAGCGTTGCCCGCTTCACCCCCAACTGCTCGGCAGCGCCCCGCGGGCCCGCCAGCACACCGCTGCATGATGCAAGAGCTTTTTCAATATGCCGCCGCTCGGCGTCTTCAAGGGTTGCGGCGCCGTCGTCCTGCGCCGCGGAACTGTTGAGGATGGGGGTTATATCATCACCGGTCAGGGTTTGATTCGATTTCAGTATGATCACCCGCTCGATAAAGTTCTGAAGCTCTCGCACATTGCCGGGCCAGTTGTAGCGCAACAGCACGTCAACGGCGCTTTTGTCGAAAGAGGGCCGCGGCCGGTGCAGCTTTGCGCAAAAGCGGTCAGCGAAAAACTTTCCCAGAAGCGGTATGTCCTCGCGCCGCTCGCGCAGGGGCGGCACCAGCACGGGGAATATATTGAGCCGGTAAAACAAATCCTCGCGAAAATTTTTTTCCACCACCATGGCGCGCAGGTTCTGATTGGTCGCGGCGATGATGCGCACATCGGTGCGAATAGTTTCCGTGCCGCCCACGCGCTCGAACTCGCGCTCCTGCAGCACCTGCAGCAGCTTTGCCTGCGTGGTGAGCGGCAGCTCGCCGATTTCATCCAAAAACAGCGTGCTCTTGTGGGCAATCTCGAAGCGGCCGATTTTGCGTGCCGCAGCGCCGGTAAAGGCGCCCTTTTCATGGCCGAACAGCTCGCTTTCAATCAGCGTCGGCACCAGGGCCGCGCAGTTGACCTTGATATAGGTCTGTGAGCTGCGGGGGCTGTTGCGGTGGATGAAGCGGGCCAGCAGATCCTTGCCCGTGCCGGTCTCGCCCGTGAGCAGCACGGTGGTATCGGTGGCCGCAACATTTCGCACGGTTTTCATAACCTGTTCCATGGCCGGACAGGCATAGAGAATATCCTGCGTTTCCTTGAGGGTTTCTATCTCACGGCTGAGATAGGACTTTTCCTCGACCAGGCTGTCGCGCAGGCGCTCGAGCTCTTCATAGGCAAGCATATTGTCAACGGCAAGCGCTATCTGCTGGGCCACCTGCTCCAGAAGCGCCATTCTTTCGGCATCAGGCGAAGCGGCATTTCTATAAAAGATCTGCACGGTGCCGAGCACGCTGTCACGCATCAAAAGCGGCACACAGATGAACCATTTGAGGCCGGCTTTCAGGATCATATCCGATTCGGGCAGCACAGGCCCATGCACGAGGTCTGCCACAATGGTGCGCCGCTCAGTCATGGCCCTCACCAGCACCAGCGACTTCTCTGGAGGCATGGTGTTTTGATGCGTGCCGGGTATGAGCACGCCGATGGCCGGAGAAAAATAGTCCCAGGCAAGCCTGCCCGGCCGGTTCAGCACGATGCTGATGCGGTCAAAGTGAAACAGGGGCTGCAGCAGGGCCGTTATTTCGCGAAACAGGCCTTCGCGGCTGCGCTGATGAATAATGGCATTGTTGATTTGCAGCAGGGTTTTGATTTTTTCAATTTCCGTACTCGGCATACTCTGCACCTCTTGAATATCTTATTGCATAGCATTGACCTGCGAACAAGACAAGAAAATCCTGCCAACTATTGAGCACACACTGCCAACTATTGAGCATTTACGGGGGAACAGGAGAAGCTAAAAAATAAAAAACAAGCAAATATAGGGCCTTATATCTCATGACCGTTGTGGCACAAAAAATGTAATAAGGATATAGGCAAGGAACTTTGCTGGGAATTGCGCAAAGCCCGGCGGTCATAGCTTTCAAGCGGGAAGACCTGCCCATCCTCCTGTGCGGCCGAACCGGACTCACAACCATCTGTATAGGCACCCTCCTTTCCAGATGGCGACAGTCGGCTCCGCAGAAAGCGCCCTTTTTTCACTTGCCGGCCCTGTAACCCCACGTGCAGGGCTGACAAACCGGGGGTGGCTGGCAGGCATACCGTTTTATAAAAAGTATATACAGGCTCCGAGTCCGCTGTGCTGCAGCGGACCGATACGGCCGGAAAACCCCGGCCCGCCATGTTTGCAAAGGAAGCCTGAAAGCGTGCGATTCGTGCGTTTTCAGGCTTTTATATTTTTAACTCTAACCACCGCAGGAAAGGAGGTATGCGTCAGCGTAAAAAACGCACCGCAACAAGCAGAAAAACCAACAGAAGCTGATTTTACCTTTTATGGAGGAAAAAAACCAATGAGCGAAAAAAAAGTCCTGATCTTTAATCAGGAAAAATGCACTGGCTGCCGCAGCTGCATGATGGGCTGCTCGCTGTATCATGACGGCGTGTGCGGCAAAGTGGCCTCGCGCGTGGCCGTTATACGCAATGAAGTGGTGGGCGAATCATTTGTCGTAGGCTGCGACCTGTGCTCGGACGCCCCCTGCGCCGCCGTGTGCCCCACGGGCGCCTGCAGCATCGACCCAAAGGCCGGTATAGCCAAAATTAATGCCGCCAAGTGTATCGGTTGTAAAGAGTGCGCCATGGCCTGTCCCTTTGGCGTCATCAACATGAGCGTGAAAACCGGCAAGGCTTTTAAGTGCGATCTGTGCGAAGGCCGGTCCGAAGGCCCGGTCTGCGCCGACTGGTGCCCCACGGGCGCCATTACCTATACGACGCCCACCATTGCGTTCAAGGCCAAGCGCAGGGAAAAGTTAAATGATCGGCTGCAGGCTGCCAAAGCCGGAGAGGAGGTTTGACTATGAACGGATGGAGTGGAAAAAGACTGAGAGTGGATCTCTCAACAGGCAAAAGCATAAGCGAACCTCTCAGCTATGAATATCGCCGCAAATGGATCGGCGGCCGCGGCATGAATTCCGAGGTCATTTACAGCGAAGTGCCCACCACGCTTGATGCGTTTGATCCTGAAGCGCGCGTGTGCTTCGGCGTCGGGCCTATCAGCGGCACGGCCGCGCCCGCTTCGGGCCGCGTAACCATATCATGCAAAAGCCCGCTTACGGGCGGCTTCGGCGACTCGAACATGGGTGGCCATTGGGGCGCTGAGGTAAAATATGCCGGCTGGGACCAGATCATCGTGCAGGGCAAGGCCAAACACCCGGTCTATCTCTGGATTGATGATGAGAACGTCGAAATACGCGATGCGCGCCACCTCTGGGGCAAATTTCCCCGCGAAGCAGACACCATGATCAAGCAGGAGCTGGGGGATGAGGACATTCATATCGTGGTCATCGGCCCTGCGGGTGAAAATCTTGTGCGCTATGCCTGCACCTTTAATGATGTCTATCGTGCAGCCGGCCGTTGCGGCCAGGGTGCAGTGATCGGATCCAAGAACCTGAAGGCTATTGCGGTGCGCGGCTCCGGTTCTGTCGGCATCGCCCGGCCGAAAGAATTTTTCGACGTGTGCAACCGCCTGCGCCAGGGCTTCAAAGACGATCCCATGCGCAAGTTCCTCTATGAAGTCGGGAGCCTGAGCCTCATCAATGTGGCCAATCATGACGGCTGGCTCGGCATTAAAAACTTTCAGCAGGGCTCGCATCCCGACGCGCATTTGATGTCCGGCGAGGAGCATGCAACAACCGTGCTCAAGCACCGCGAGGGCTGCTTTGCCTGCCCCATCTGCTGCGGCCGCTTCACCGAGATCAAGGAAGGCGAGCATGCAGGCGAATACGGCGGCGGGCCTGAGTATGAGCATTCGGTTCCCACCGGTCCCCGCGTGGGCATTTTTGAGCCCAATGCCATCTGGCACAATATGATACTCACCAACAATTACGGTCTGGACGGCATCGAGTGCGGCGGCTCTATTGCAACGGCCATGGAATGGTATGAAAAGGGCCTGATCACCACCAAGGATACCGGCGGCCTTGAGCTTGAATGGGGCAATGCCGACGTTGTCGCAAAGCTCATCGGTATGATCGCCATGCGCGAAGGCTTCGGCGATATTCTTGCCGACGGCGCCTCGCGGGCTGCCGAGCGCCTTGGCCTTGGTGATGAAGGCCAGAAATACACCATAGCAACCCGCGGCATGTGCCTGCCCGGCGATGACCCGCGCGGCCTCGGGTTTGCCTATGGCGTTGGTTTTGCCATCGGCACCCGCGGCGGCTGCGACCATTTGCGCTGCCTTGCCTCCCTTGAGCTTTCCGGGTTCATGTATCCTGGCCTCAACACCAAGATACTGGGCGACGAGCGGCCGGTGAAACCGACCACCACCGTCGGCAAGGGCTATTGCTGCTTCTATGAAGAAAACCAGAAGGCCATGGTCGACTGCCTGAACGTGTGCTGCTTTACCACGCACTGGTCCTATGCTGTTTTAACCGCAGACCAGGTCGAGTATTTTAATGCGGCTACCGGCATGGACATTACTGAAGAGGAGTTTATGGAAGTCGGCGAGCGCGTCGTCAATATCGAGCGCGCCTACTGGGGCCGCATGCTGTCGGGCCTGCGGGAAGACACCATCCCCGAGCGCTTTATGAAAGAGCCCATGCCCCAGGGCACGCCGGATCAGACCAATGTCGGCGCTACGTTCCCGGTGCAGAAGATTCTGCCGGGCTATTACAAGTACCGCGACTATGATCTGGAAACCGGCTTCCCCAGCGAGCGCCGCTTGAAAATGCTCGGCCTTGACTACGTGGCCAAGGACCTTGCACCGCTGCGGGCCAAGTATAACTCCGAAGCGGAGAAGAAGAAAAAAAAGTACTACTATTAACCAACTGCCCTGCCCCCCCTGGTCTTCCCTTTACAAGAGGGAGGAGCCGCCATGCCCCTGCTCACAAGGCAGGGGCCGGGGGAAGGACAGGGCCGTGACATTCATCGACAACATTATTAATGGCTAAGGAGGCTATACCGCTATGGCAGTATTTACCAAAGCAGAAGCAAAAAGGCTGGCAGAGCTTGATGATTATTACATGGCGCTGCTGGATGCATTGAAAAAAGCGGGTGTTCTGGATGACGGGGCGCACCGCCGCTACATGCTGACGGGCTATTACCGACTGGTTGAGTTTTTGCAGGGCAAAAAGCTGATCACTGCAAAACAGGCCCAGGAAGCAATGGCCGGCGGCTTCACGTCGCTCGTGGAGTCTCTGGTCGGCTGACACGCATCGTATCCCGGGGTTCGGAGCTGCCGCGCCGGCGCGCGGGGCTCCGGGCCTTTTTTTAATGAAACCAGGAGCCCTGATCGTATGCCCAAAATCATCTGCAAATATTACAGCACGGTCTATGGCATCATCAAGAAGCATGAAGAGGCCTTCGATGCACCCGCGGGCGCGACAGTCGAGGCTGTGCTCGATATGCTGATACAAAAATACGGCGCCCGTCTTGAAGAACATCTCTATTCTGAAGGAACGATCTGCGGCAACTATTATAAAACGGCGGCTGTGTATGTGAACAAAAAGCGCATACAGTGGCTGCAGGATTTTCCCGAGGGCATCAAAACCAAAGTAAAGGATGGCGATGTTCTGTCCCTCGGGCTTATCATGGGCGGGGGGTAGGGAAACCGAAGCGGCTATGAATATCCAGATCATCTTCCCACCCGTTTCCGATCCGCGCGGCCCTCATCTGGCTCCGGCTGCGCTTGCCGCGGCCCTGCGCAGGGCCGGTCACCGCGTAGTTCTGCGCGACCTTGATCTTGAGCTTGCCCTCTTCCTTCTGCAGCCCGACATTTTACAGGAGCATCTGCACAAAGCCCGGGCGCTGTTTGAAACCCTTGACGTGCATGGCCCCCGGTCTGACTGGAAAACGCTTGCGTGGCGGCAGAAGATAGGAGAGCGTTTAAGCAATGCTGAAGCCGTTATCAAAAAAATACCGGACCAGGTAGCGGTCCTTCAGGGTGACAGGTTTTACGACAGCCGGGCCTATTACGCGGCCCGGCGCATGATCGACGCGGCGCTTGGCCTTGTCTGCTGCAGCTGCGACTATGACCTGAGCTACACAATGGACGGCCAGAACTTTGAAACCCGCTTTGATGCAGCCCATCTCGGGCATCTGCTTGAGGCGGTCAAGGATGACCGGGCAAATTTATTCGGCGCGCTTTATGAAAGACGGGGCCTGCACGACACGGTTGCTGCCCGGCCGGATATGGCCGGCATCTGCATTCTCAACTACCAGCAGATACTGCCGGGCCTGACCCTTGCGAAAAAGCTCAAGGATGCCGGGCTGTTTGTGGTTATCGGCGGCACGGTCTTCAGCAAGTTTATCGATGCACTAGAGCAAAATCCGGCTTTTTTTACGCTGTGCAATGCCGTAGCCGTATGCGAGGGGGAAACCGCCCTGTGCCGCCTGGCCGATGAACTCGCCCGGAGCCCGGCCGCATGCGACCTTGCCGCTGTGCCCAACCTTATCTGGGCCGACAACGGGGCCGTGCGCGTGAACCGGCCCTTTCATGTCGAAGACCTTGGGAGGTTGCCCGAGCCTGATTTCACGGGTCTGCCTCTTGAGCGCTATCTGGCCCCGGCTACCGTATTGCCCTATAATCTCGGCAAAGGGTGCTACTGGAACAGCTGCCGGTTCTGCGAAATACCGCTCATCAACAATCTGTCCGGCGCCCGATATCGCGTCAAGACTGCGCGGCTGATCGTAGACCAGCTTGAAGAGCTGTCGCAACGGTTTCATACGCCCTATTTTCAGTTTACCGATGAATCATGCCCGCCTGAGCTGCTGGAGGAAATGACCGACCTGATTATGGCTCGCAACCTGAAAATCAACTATCTCTGCTATGCGCGGCTTGAGGAGGGGTTCACCGAAGAGCAGCTTAAAAAACTTCACGCAGGTGGACTGCGCAAGCTCATGTTCGGTCTTGAGTCGGGCTCGGACCGCATGTTGAAAATCATGAACAAGGGTATTACGGCGGCCCAGGCCGAGCGGGTTATCCGGAACTGCGGCAGGGCTCATGTAAACTTCAAGCTGTTTGTGATCATGGGCCTACCGGGAGAGACCCTCGAAGACGCCTGGGAAACGCGCCTGTTTCTGCAAAGCGTGAGCCCCGTTTTAAAAGACCCGCTTAATCATGTTGAAATCAACCTGTTTCACCTTGATGCGTTTTCCTGCTTCGGCAAAAACCTCGACCGTTTCGGCATAACGCTTCCGGGCAAGGACCGGGGCGAGTTTTATCTGGGCACCTCGAACTTTTCCTGCCCCGGCAGCATGGACAAAAAGGCCCTGCATCAGTTCATCTCCCAGACGCGTGAGGAGCTTGCCAGCCTTACCGATATGCAGGCAAAGCACAGCGGCTGGGAAGAGTACAGCCTGCTGTGCGCCAGCCGGGCGAAACCATAAAACAGCGCCGCCGGCAACAGCCGTCCCCGGGAAAAGCAGAGGAAACATAATAACTGTGCAATAGACGGTATCAATCCGCATATTGCGGCCCTTTGATTTTCTCATACTTATATACAACATGTCCCGGCGCTGGATCGGCCTAAAGGCAAAAGGTTCAGGGCGACACGGGCCGTCATTGAGCAGGCGCCGAAGATGGTGCGCTACGTCGACATGCCGGACGCGGATATCGGCATTGATATCGACACACCGGAAGAATATGCGGGCCTGCTGCAAATCTGAGACCGGTTGATTTCCAGCTGCTTCATGCAGCAGAA
>JAFGCP010000199.1 GCA_016932595.1 Deltaproteobacteria bacterium | reverse complement strand
GCCGGCAGCGGCAGCTCAGGAGCATGACGATCTTGCGCAGCAGCTGGCGGGGCGCGAAAAGGAAAACCAAGAGCTTCTGGACCGTCTGCAGCGGACCCTGGCGGAGTTTGACAATTACCGCAAGCGGGTTTCCCGGGAAAAAGACGATCTACTGAAATACGGGGCAGAAAAAATGGCCCTTGACATGCTGCCCGTTGCCGACAATTTCGAGCGGGCGCTGGAGCAGGCGAAAAGCGCCACCGACCCGGCCGCGGTTGTCGAGGGCATAGAAATGATTTATAAGCAGTTTCTCGCCGCTCTGGAAAAATATAAAATCAGGCATTTTGACTGCCTCGGCGAGCCGTTCAACCCGGAAAAGCATGAGGCCATGGCAAAGCAGGACCACCCCGACTATGACGAAGATACCATTATGGCGGAACTGCAAAGGGGGTATTACCTCGAAGACAGGCTTTTGCGGCCTGCCCGGGTCATCGTTTCGCGGGGCCAGGGCAACGGTGCGGCTTCGCAGCAGGAATAATAATTTTTTGGCTCTTCTGACATTTTGCACCAGAAGTTTGGGAAACTTGTTCTTCAATAGCACGGTATGCATTTTGGCAGAAGCGTCTGCTGCCCATCTCATACCCCGTGGAAAAAGGGGATACAGGGGGATTTTACAAGCATGCCAAAATCCCCCAACCCCCTTTCGTAAAAGGGGGCTAAGCCTTTGTGGGTTTGAAGCTGTGCACGGTATACCGTCACCGGCAACAGTATATAATGTGTCAAGTGTCACAGAACGATTAGTCGTATCGTATCGATACTAACGTCGATTGTAGCGGTACAAAAACACGGAAGAACCAATTTTTTTTACAAAAGATCCAGGATAATAAAAAGGCGGGCTCCCGACGGAAGTGCCCGCATTCTTATTGCCGGGCCAGGGCAGCACTCAAAAGAAATAATTTTGAATCACTCCCCACCGGCATGCGTGGCGCTGTCCAAATCCAAAATCCAATCAGGCCCGTCCGTAATCGTCCTCAAAACGCTCTATATCATCTTCGCCGAAATACTCCCCTGTCTGGATCTCGATAAAAACAACATCTTCGGCGCTTCCGGTATTGGCCGCGCGGTGCTTTACCCCGCGTGGTATATCGACGGCACGGCCGGCCGGCACCTGCAAAATTTCATTGTCGCGGGCCACAGTTGCCACGCCCTGCACCACAAACCAGTGCTCGCTGCGGCGCTGATGCCGCTGGAGGCTGAGGCGCTGGCAGGGATAAACGGTGATTTTCTTCACCTTGCAGCAGGGCTCGTCTTTGAGCACCTCATAGCAGCCCCAGGGCCGGTGACCGGTTTCTTTGGTTTCCATAGTGATCACGCTACAGTATAAAAATTACAAATGTCAGGGTTCAGGGTTCAGGGTTCAGGGTTCAGGGTTCAGGGTTCAGGGTTCAGGGTTCAGGGTTCAAATATTTTAACACGTAAAACCTTAAAACGTACAGCTTAAAACCATTATCGCATTTCGCGCAGCCTGCGAATGCGCTCTGCAATGGGCGGATGAGTGCTGAACAGTCTCATAATGCCGCCGCCCGTAAAGGGCTTCACGATGAACATGTTTTCCGTTGCCGGGTTGGCGCGAAGCGGCATGCGCTGCGATGCGGCATCAAGCTTTTCAAGAGCCCCGGCAAGCCCCGCCGGCGAGCCGGCAAACCGGGCTCCCGTTTCATCGGCAAGATATTCCCGGGACCGTGAAATCGCCATCTGAACCAGCAGGGCCGCTATGGGCGCTAAAACCGCAAGCAGAACGGTGCCGAGCAGCCCGCCCCCGTCTTCGTCGTCATCTCTGGAAAAGCCGCCGAACATGGCCGCCCACTGCGCCATGTTGGCTATATAGGTAATAACGCCCGCCAGCACGGCAGCAACGGTGCCGATGAGAATATCCCGGTTTTTGACATGCGCAAGCTCATGGGCGAGCACGCCCTCAAGCTCCTGGCGGGAAAGAAGACGCATAATACCCTGCGTGACCGCAATTGCCGCATGCTCCGGGTTGCGGCCCGTGGCAAAAGCGTTGGGCGATTGATCGGGTATGCTGTACACTTTCGGCATGGGCAGGCCTGCTGCCGAAGCAAGGCGCGCCACCATGGCAAAAAGCTCGGGCGCCTCCGCCTCGGACACCTCACGGGCCCGGTACATGCGCAGCACCAGCTTATCGCTGTACCAGTAGCTGAAAACATTAAGGCCCAGAGCCAGCGCAAAGGCTATCACCATGCCGCTCTGACCGGCCAGCATATTGCCGAATATAATTATTAATGCCGTTAAAACGCCCAGAAGCAAGGCGGTTTTAAGCTGATTTTCCATTGCGCATCCTTTCCGGTAAAATCTTTATTTTAAAAATAAGGTTTTACCGAAGGCAAGTCAAGCAGAGTCCGGATGATTCATGCGGCGTTCATAAAGCCCTGGCCCGGATTATTCATCATCATACACTACCCTGGCCACAGCCATGGGGTAGCGGCGAAACAAAAATAACATAAATCGGGGAGTTCCCTAACACGGCAGTTCCGCATACTACATCACGCATACTCCCCGCGTGAGTACCGTTTGTTTTCACCTCGGCTGGCACGGCTGCCTGCGCCAAAAAATATACTGGCCCTTGCGGGGCTTTGCAGCAGGGCGTAGCAGTGTTATTTTTGCGCGCCCGCTTACCCCATGGCCGTGACCGCATAAAATCCTTATGAATAATCCAGGCTATGCCATGGGGCGAGCGGCAAAAGGCGCTCCGGCGCGGGACATAATCACGGACAGGCTGCTTTCGTTTTTTCTAAAAAAAACTGCGCCCCGGCTTGACTCTGCCGCAATCCGCATTATTTTATTATCGATTAGCCACATTGAGGCTGGCAAAAAACCACATGAGAGCCTAAACAGTTGAAATTCGTTTTCAATTTAAGGCAAACATTGTAACTGAAGTCAAAGGAGGAAAGGCATGAAAATCAGACCACTGCAGGACCGCATCATCATCAAAAGAATGGAAGGCGAAGAGAAGACCAAGGGCGGCATCATTATCCCCGACAGCGCCAAGGAAAAGCCCATGGAAGGCAAGGTCGTTGCGGTCGGGCCCGGCAAGCTCAATGACAAGGGCACGCGCGTTGCCCCTGAAGTAAAAGCCGGCGACATTATCCTGTTCGGCAAATATGCCGGCACGGAGATCAAAATCGACGGCGAGGAGCATCTCATCCTGCGCGAAGACGACATCATGGGCATTATCGAAAAGTAAATCACATTCAATAGATACTGGAGGATAACGTAATGGCAAAAGAAATCAAATTTCAGGAAGGAAAAGCGTCGATACTCAAGGGTGTCGATATTCTTGCCAATGCCGTCAAGGTGACCCTTGGCCCCAAGGGCAGAAACGTCATCATCGACAAGAGCTTTGGCTCCCCCACCGTCACCAAAGACGGCGTGACCGTGGCCAAGGAAATCGAGCTTGAAGACAAGTTCGAAAACATGGGCGCCCAGATGGTCAAAGAAGTTGCCAGCAAAACCAGCGACATCGCCGGCGACGGCACCACCACGGCAACCGTGCTTGCCCAGGCGGTATACCGCGAAGGCATCAAGCTCGTGACCGCGGGCCACAATCCCATGGAACTCAAGCGCGGCATCGACAGGGCAGTGGAAAAAATCGTCGAAAACCTGAAAAAGCTGTCAAAGCCCATCAAGGACCAGAAGGAAATCGCCCAGGTCGGCAGCATTTCCGCCAATAACGACGCTACCATCGGCGACATCATCGCCGAGGCCATGGACAAGGTCGGCAAGGAAGGCGTCATCACCGTGGAAGAGTCAAAGACCATGGACACCACGCTTGAGGTAGTCGAGGGCATGCAGTTTGACCGCGGGTACCTTTCCCCCTACTTCGTGACCGACCCCGAGCGCATGGAAGCGGTCATGGAGGACTGCTACATCCTGATCCATGAGAAAAAAATCAGCGCCATGAAGGACCTGCTGCCCATTCTCGAGCAGGTGGCCCGCTCCGGCAAGCCCTTCCTGATCATCGCCGAAGATGTCGAGGGCGAAGCCCTGGCGACCCTTGTCGTCAACAAGCTGCGCGGCACCCTGAAAGTGGCGGCCGTCAAGGCGCCAGGCTTCGGCGACCGCCGCAAGGCCATGCTTGAAGACATCGCCATCCTCACGGGCGGCAAAATGATCGCCGAAGACCTCGGCATCAAGCTCGAGACCATCACCATGGAAGACCTGGGCCGGGCCAAGCGCATCACCATCGACAAGGACAACACCACCATCGTCGAGGGCAGCGGCACGAAGAAAAACATCGAGGCCCGCGTCAAGCAGATCCGCGCCCAGATCGAGGAGACCACCTCCGACTATGACCGCGAGAAGCTGCAGGAGCGGCTGGCCAAAATCGTGGGCGGCGTTGCCGTGATCAATGTAGGCGCCGCGACCGAAACCGAAATGAAGGAGAAAAAGGCCCGCGTGGAAGACGCGCTGCACGCGACCCGCGCTGCCGTTGAAGAGGGCATCGTGCCCGGCGGCGGCGTTGCCCTGGTGCGGTCGCTGAAAGTCCTTGATGGACTCAAATTTGAGTCGGAAGAGCAGCAACTGGGCCTGGAGATCATCCGCAAGGCCATAGTCGAGCCCCTGCGCTGGATCGCCACCAATGCCGGCTTTGATGGCTCCATCGTCATCGAGAAAGTGAAGGAAGGCAAAGAGGCCTTCGGCTTCAACGCCCTGACCGAAGAGTATGAGGACCTGATCAAGGCCGGCGTCATCGACCCCAAAAAGGTCGTGCGCTGCGCTCTGCAGAACGCCGCAAGCGTGGCATCTCTGCTCATCACCACCGAGTGCATGATCGCCGAAAAACCCAAGAAGGAATCCCCGATGCCTGCCATGCCTCCGGGCGGCATGGGCGGCATGGGCGGCATGGATTACTAAGCCGCCGTTTACGCCTGTATGCACAGCCCCCGCGCCCCTTCCGGCGCGGGGGCTTTTTTTTCGGCCTCCGGCCGGAAGTCATGACGCCCTATGCACCACCCAGTCAAGAAAACCAGAAGCAGCAAAAGCTATGTCATAGATTAATAATAATTATCAGCTTGACTACACCTCACCCCTATACTATTAAAAAGAAAGAGAGGTACAATAGATTGAAAATTCATCATAAAATTCAATCGCTCCGTCAAAGGTTCCATCGCTCTGCCTTTAAGGAATTATTTTTTATGTTAAAAAACAAAAAACCCTGGCGCCGGCCCCGGCTGATCATCATTGCACGTGGCAACCCCGAAGAAAATGTGCTGGGGGCCTGTGTCAATACCAATCCAAAACACTATGACCGCTGCCGCTTAACGCAAAACCTGGCCAGCTATTAACTGCTTCCCCTGAGGCCTGCCTGCAACCCACTCGCAGCGCCGCCGCCTTTTATGCTCCACCATGCCTTTACAGCCCGGATTTTTCATACGCCTTGCCCGGTCGTGACCAGCGTGGCAGCTGCCGGGACGTCATACGGGCTGCCCGGTACCGGCAAAAACCGAATTGCGATACTTCCTACTTTTTGATATAAACTATTGCTATAATTAAAATTTATAATCGCAACAGCATGGCATGCATGCAAACACTTCTGCCCAGTCCGGAAACAGACCCTGCCTGCTGCCGCAATTACCGCATTGCGGGACTGACGCTGCGGGTAACGGCTGATCTGCCCCTGGACAGCGCCGCGTTTGAAGAAAAATTCAGCTGTTTCCAGACGGACGAGCCCGGAAATGACGTGATCTATCTGCATCACCATTTCTTTATCCCGGATATGCGCGATGAAAACCCGGGCCGTATGGTTTTTCGCAAAGGGCCCTGGACCATTTACCAACGCGACTCGACATGGATATATCATGCCCCCACGCTTGGCCAACTGGCCGTGTGCAACAAAACCCATACCCGCTGCGCCATGTACCATGAACCGCAAGAGGCTGACCGCATCGGCCATGACACCCTGTCACTGCTTCCCTCGGATCAGATACTGCTTGCCCGGCTGCTGCCCGAGCGGCAGGCATGCCTGATCCATGCAGCGGGCATGGCGCTTGCCGGCCAGGGCCTGCTGTTTCTGGGCCACTCCGGCGCAGGCAAATCGACGGTGGCGCAGCTGCTTGCCCGCAGGGGAACTGTTTTATGCGACGACCGTATTATCGTCCGGCGCTGGCCGGAGGGGTTGCGCATTCACGGCACCTGGTTTCACAGCGCAGGCGTTCCGCTGGTCTCTCCGGCCGATGCCCCGCTCAGGGCACTGCTGCTGCTTGAAAAATCCGACGCCAACCGGCTCGAGCCGGTCCGGGACCGCGCCGAGCTGGCGCGCACCCTGCCCCTGTTCATCATAAAGTCCCTGCTCACCGCCGACTGGTGGGAAAAAGTGTTTGACCTCATGACACGGGTCATCCGCGAGGTGCCCGCCTACCGCCTGTATTTCGATACAAGCGGCAGCGTGGCTGCTGCGCTGGAGCCCCTGCTGCAGGAAGGCGGGTGAGCATCTTGCATAAGGCAGCGCCGCCGCAGGCGGCATGCCGGAACGCGAAACACCACACTGCTGAGGTATACGGCATGACACAGGCACAGCTTGACGGCGTGTACGCCCCTGCCGGGGACATTGTGGCCCGGGAAATCGAAGGCGAACTGATCATTATTCCCCTGACGCAGGAGCCGGGCGATGAGCAGGACGCGCTCTACACGCTTAACGACACGGGCCGGGACGTCTGGAAACGGCTTGACGGCGCAGCCACCCTGCAGGCAGTCGCCCACGCGCTTGCAGCCGACTATGACGCGCCGTTTGATGCCATAGCCCGTGACATTCTCGGCCTGGCAGAAGAATTACTGGCAAGGAGGCTGCTGGTTGCGGTTTCATCCGCTCAGTCATAAACAGGCAGTGCCCGCCGCTGTGCCGGCGCCGGCAGCCGATGCCGCCGGCGCCGGCACAATGCCCGAGCAGTGCCGAAGGTGCTGCCGGGGGATCGGCCTGGCGCCCTGCCCCGAAAAGATCCCGGAGCTGACGCCGGCACAGGCCCTGGCGCCGCTGTCGGCCCGGGTGCCGCAGAGCCTTGCCGCAAGCTCTCTGGAGCTGTCGAAAATACTGGCGAAGCTGGAAAAAATCAGCTTTCGAGCGCTGGGCACCTGCATGTATCCGGTCGTGCGGCCCGGAGACCTCCTGCATATCGAGCCGGCGCACATTGCCGACGCCGCAATCGGCGATATCGCCGTATTCCATAAAAACGGCAACTTTTTCGGCCACCGCATTGTCGCAAAGGGCAAGGACGCCCAGGGCCTGTATCTGCTGACCCGGCCGGACCGATCCGCCGGCGGCGATGACGGCCGTCTGTGCGACCGCAACCTGCTCGGCATTGTCCGACGCATAGAGCGACGCGGCAGGGCGGTGGCGCCGCAGGCGGCCGCCTGCACCCTGCCGCAGCGGGCCGGATATTTCATCCTCCTGCAGCTGATCGTCTGCCGGCAGGCGCTTTTCAGAAAGTTTCTGGACTGGCTCATGGCCGCTCAAAGCACCCGGCTCTATCGCCAGTGCGCCGGCCGCTGGAGGGGGCTGCGAAACAAAAAACTTGCTTTCGAGGTTCAAGCGCCTCTGCACGGCAGACAGGCCTCCGCATTTTCGCAGGTACTGACCGGAGAGCAGGTCGACGCCCTGCTGCTGGGCGATGATGGGCCCTTCCTGTGGACCATCATCCTGCAGGTCGACGGCAGGCCCGCCGGCCTGCTTGCCTTTTTCCGCTGCCCGCAAGCATGTCCGTACGCAGGATGGTGGCTCTCGGAATCCTGCACCCGCATCCGCTACCGGGCAACGGCCGTCGAGGAACTGCTGTACCGTAAGGCAGTAGACATACTGGCCCGCTCGCGGGTGCGCACCCTGCATATAAGCCTGCCGATGGGCTCGCCCGAACTGCGGGCCTGGGCCTGCCGGGGGTTTCAGAAAACGCCGGCCGGCGCAGCCCGTAACAATAGCGCGCCGGCAGTCGCCCCGGGTGGACCCGGGCGCGTCATACTGGAGGCGGCCATCGCCTGACAGGCGGCGGCCGGCGCTGAAAAGGCACACATGCGCACGGACTATACAGACACGCTGACTCTCACCGACCTTACCCTCTGGAAGCGGCTCGCGCAAAAACGAATCCCCCTTGCTTTCGACCTCGAACTAACCGCCCGCTGCAACAATGACTGCCGCCACTGCTCTGTCAACCTGCCGGCAGACGATGCGCAGGCGCAACAGCGGGAACTCGACTTTGACGAAATAAGCGCTCTTGTCGACCAGGCCGTTTCCCTGGGCTCCCTGTGGTGCCTGCTCACGGGCGGCGAGCCCCTCGTGCGCCCGGATTTTCCTGAGCTGTACCTGTGCCTGCGCCGCAAGGGGCTTCTGGTGACTGTATTCACCAATGCCTGCCTTGTCACCGAAGCGCATGCAAAACTGCTGCGGGACTATCCGCCGCGCGATGTGGAAGTGACCGTATACGGCGCGAACCAGCAGACCTATGAGCGGGTGACCCGCAGGCCCGGCTCCTATGCGGCGTTTCGGCGCGGCCTTGCCCTTCTCGAGCAGGCGGGCGTCAGGGTGCGCCTGAAGGCCATGGCGCTTGCTGCGAATCTGCACGACCTGCCCGCCATTGCCCGGTTCTGCCGCGAGCATACCCGGGACTATTTCCATTTCGATCCCCAGCTCAATCTGCGCTGCGATCATGACAGCCGGCGCAACCGGGACATCAGGGCCGAACGACTCTCACCCGAGCAGATCGTCGCCGTTGAACAGGCTGATGCAGCGCAGGCCCATGCCCTGAAAAAAGCGTGCGAAAAGCTGAAGACGCCGGCTGCGGACCGGGACAACCGGCTTTTTCGCTGCGGGGCGGGCCGCAACAGCTTCAATATAGGCTATGACGGCATGTTTCGCCTCTGCGGAGCCCTGAACGCCGCGTCGTGCCGGTATGACCTGCGCGCGGGAAGCCTTGCCGATGCCTGGCTGCATTTCGCCCCGCGAATTCTTGACATGCAATCGCAGGCCCCCGACTTTCTGGCAAAATGCAGGGCCTGCCCCCTTGCGGATCTGTGCTTCTGGTGCCCGGCCCATGCAGAACTCGAAACCGGAAAACTGGACGGCTGGTGCGAGTATTTCTGCCGGGTCGCCCATGCCCGTTTTGAGGCGGCGCAAAAAAAAATCCCCTAAAACATTTCATAAAACAGCATGGCCGCGAATGCGCCATACGGGCTTTTGGTGAAGGTAGCCCGTGCGTACAAGCCATAAGATGGTATGGCGCAAACGGCTACTACATACCGTGAAATCCCCTAGCCTGCTGGCTGCAGGTTCGCTCAGGCTCAGGCATGGCAGCCATCAAGGCTGCATCCAGATCTGGCATGATTTCCGCGCATGCCGGAAGTGCACGGCCGCGGTGCAGCGGTTATGCGCGCACGGCTCGCGGTTGCATTTTCCGGTCCGTTATGATAGTGAAATAGCTCTTGTACAACGGGGCGTAGCGCAGCCTGGTAGCGCACCTGCCTTGGGCGCAGGGAGTCGCTGGTTCAAATCCAGTCGCCCCGATAAGTTTTTTCAAACACTTAGGCCGTTTTTAGCCCTTTTTTACCGTCCTAAAACCGTCCTAAAAAGTTTAAGCACCTGCTACCCCAAAACACGGGTGACAGGTGCTTTTTTATTACATGGCAACGCCCTGCCAGCACCGGACCGCCTGGATTTGACCGCAACCAGACCAAACGCGCAACCCCACGCTGGATCAAATCCCCGCGATTTTTTCGCTGAGCAAGTCAACAATAAATATGCTTTATATTGACTAATTTTTTGGTTTTTTATTGGCTAAATATAAAAGAGCCCTTGCTTTAAACTTTTATTCTATTTTATACTTCTCCTGTTTTATCGAATGCCTTGTCACGAAATGCCAGCTTATGACACCTGAACACATCTTCAAAATATCTGCCCCGTGGGGAAAGCATGAATAAAAACGGCAATAATATCGAAGCCCGGCTGTGGGATGCGGCGGATGAGCTGCGCGCCAATTCCAAGCTGAAATCATCGGAATACTCGGTGCCGGTGCTGGGGCTGGTGTTTCTGCGCTATGCCGACCATAAGTTTCAGGCAGCGGCCAAAGTGCTTGAGGGCAAAGGCGGCGGAAGGCGCAAGATCGGGCCGGCAGACTATCAGGCCCGTGGTGTGCTTTATCTGCGGGAGGCGGCAAAGTTTTCGACTCTGCTCAAGCTGCCAGAGGGGGCCAACATCGGCGCGGCAATCAATGATGCCATGCGCGCCATCGAAGAAGACAACCCCGATCTGAAGGACGTGCTGCCCAAGACGTATAACCGCTTTGAAAACCCCCTGCTCGCGGAACTGCTCAAAACCATGAACTCGGTTCCCATGGATATTGAGGGCGACGCCTTCGGCAAGATTTATGAATACTTCCTCGGCCACTTTGCCATGAGCGAAGGCCAGAAGGGCGGCGAATTCTTTACCCCTACGGCTATCGTTCAGCTTATTGTGGGCATTATAGAGCCCTTTCATGGCCGGATATATGACCCGGCCTGCGGGTCCGGCGGTATGTTTGTGCAAAGCGCCAGGTTCGTGGAAGAGCACAAAAATAACCCCGGCGCAGAGTTGAGCGTGTACGGCCAGGAGAAGGTGGCAGAGACCGTACGCCTTGGGAAGATGAACCTTGCCGTGCATGGCCTTGGCGGCGACATTCGGCAGGGCAATGCCTATTACGAAGACCTGCACAAATCCGTCGGCAAGTTCGACTTTGTTATGGCAAATCCGCCGTTCAATGTTGACCGGGTGGATAAGGACCGCCTCAAGGACGACCCGCGATTCCCCTTTGGCCTGCCCCGAGTGGATAATGCAAACTATCTCTGGATAGAGATATTCTACAGCGCCCTCAATGAGACCGGCCGGGCCGGGTTTGTTATGGCGAACTCTGCCTCTGATGCCCGCGGCTCTGAGCTTGAAATTCGCAAGCAGCTTATCGAGGCCCGGGCAGTAGATGTTATGGTGGCTGTGGGCTCCAACTTCTTTTACACCGTGACGCTGCCGTGCACTCTCTGGTTTTTCGACCGGGGTAAGCGCAAAACCAAACGCGCCGACCAGGTGCTTTTTATTGACGCCCGGCATATCTTCCGACAGATCGACCGCGCCCACCGCGACTGGACCCCGGCACAGATAGAGTACCTTTCAAACATTGCCCGGCTGTACCGGGGCGAACAGCCCGAAAATCTGCACGACAGCGCTGACCTGCTGGCTGAGCACTTCGGCAAAAAGCCCAAATACACCGATGTGCCCGGCCTCTGCAAAGTAGCCACCATTGCCGAAATTGAAGCCCAGGGCTGGAGCCTTAACCCTGGCCGCTATGTGGGCGTAGCTGAGCGTGAAGAGGAAGACTTTGATTTTAAGGAGCGTCTGGAAGAACTGAACGAAGAGCTGGAAACGCTGAATGCTGAGGCGCGGAACCAGGAGGAACGCATCGCCGACAATGTGGTAAAGCTGCTGGAGGGCGAATAATGCCTTGTAACTGGCAAAGAGCTAATGTGGGAGAGCTCTGCGAAGCAATTATAGATTGCGTAAATAAGACCGCTCGGACTGTAGACGGCCCAACTCCATTTAAAATGATTCGTACGACAAATGTAAAAAACGGTTGGGTTGATACTTCAGCCGTCAAATATGTGGAAGAGGATACTTATAAAAAATGGATCAGGCGCGGTGCACCACGCAGAGGAGATGTAATTCTTACAAGAGAAGCACCTCTTGGCGAAATAGGCCTGTTAAGAGATGATAAGGGCATTTTTCTTGGTCAACGTCTGGTGATGTTCAGGGCTGATCCTAAAAAACTAAACAATAGATTTCTACTGTACGCATTGCTTGATCATGATGCACAGGGTCAAATAAAATCTTTTGGCTCCGGGTCAACAGTAGAACACATGCGTGTGCCTGATTGTTCAAAAATTGAGATTTTCACCCCTGATCTTTCCACACAAAAAAAAATCGGAACAATTCTTTCATCCTACGATGACCTGATCGAAAACAATCTGCGACGGATCAAGATCCTGGAGGAAATGGCGCAGAACCTTTACCGCGAGTGGTTCGTCAAGTTCCGCTTCCCCGGCCATGAAAAAGTCCGTTTTGTCGACTCGCCCCTTGGCAAGATTCCGGAGGGGTGGGAGATCAAAACCATGCCAGAAATGGTTACGATTCGCCCATCAGTTTCTATACCTAATGGGATAGTCCCTTTCGTTCCCATGGGGTGTTTATCTGAAACTTCAATGCTTATTAATGACATTGAGACGAGACCTAAAGCCAGTGGAGCGCGTTTTCAAAATGGAGATACTCTATTTGCACGAATTACCCCTTGTCTTGAGAATGGTAAAACAGGGTTTGTGCAATTCCTGCCGGATGATAAATCGGCTGCTTGCGGTTCGACGGAGTTCATAGTCCTTCGTTCGAAAACATTATGCCCAGAATACGTTTACTTAATGGCCCGCAGTGATCCTTTTCGTGACAATGCCATAAAAAGCATGTCCGGAGCCACTGGTCGCCAGCGTGTTCAGGAAGAATGTTTTGATAAATTTTTGATAGCACTACCCTCCAATGAAATTCTTAAAAATTTTCAAACGATTACGCAACCTCAATTTAAAATGATTTATTCATTAAATTTGGGCAATCAGAATCTCCGTCGCACCCGCGACTTGCTGTTGCCCAAACTCATCTCCGGCGAGGTTGACGTGTCAGAGTTGGACATTGCCATTCCTGAGGAGGCGTGCGCTTGAATATCTTTTATGATAAGGAGCGCCTTGGCGATATAGACCAAGCCATAAGCCTATTTGATGCGGAAACTTTCAAATCCCCCACCAGGTCAACAATCCCGTTATTGTCATGGGTGAAGCATGAGCAGCTTATGGTGACCACGTTGCTAGAAGAGCTTGGTTTGCCTACCGGCTGCAGCCTCTATTTTGAATACCAGGTAAAGCCACCGAAAGGCAGTGGCAGGGCATCGCATACCGACCTTATGGCAATGTCGGGTGCGCATACCCTTGCGATCGAGGCCAAATGGACCGAGCCGCGCTACGAGACGGTGGGCGAATGGCTTGTAAAAACAGCAGGCAAACAGGATGATCCCCCTGCAAATGGTAATCGCCGAAATGTGCTCGATGGCTGGCTGAGCTTGTTGCAGCAATATGCCCTGCGAAGCCTCAAACCGGACGATTTTATTGATGCTGTATACCAAATGGTGCATCGGGCGGCGTCAGCCTGCTCGGCTGGGTCTAAGCCTAAATTGGCGTATTTGATTTTCAAACCATCTGATGACCCCAGAACGGCAAGCGCACAAACAATCCGCGACGACCTTGCGCATTTATGGGGTTTGCTGGGAAGGCCTTCGGAGTTTCCCTTTTATTTGGTTGAGATTTTTCTGACGCCAACGGCTGCATTCAATAAAATTGCTCACCTGCCGAAAAATGAAGAAACGACATCTGAACTGGTGAAACAGGCTTTGCTAAGTGATCGGCTGTTTAATTTTGCCAGGTACAGCATTAAAAAAATCCCAAATTAGCACATTCTCTCCTTTGGAGCATATGGCATGAGTGAAATTTTTAATATTTACTGCGATGAGTCCTGCCATCTTGAAAACGACAAACAGAAGGCCATGGTTTTAGGCGCGGTATGGTGCCCGTTGGAGAAAACCCGCGAAATTGCCGTACGGCTGCGTGAAATCAAAAAGAAGCACGGGATGCCGGCACCGTTTGAAGCGAAATGGGTTAAGGTATCACCCGGGAAAAAAGAAATGTACCTTGATCTTATAGATTATTTTTTTGATGACAACGATCTTCATTTCCGTGCGCTGATAGTGCCGGACAAAACAAAGCTGCGGCATGATTCATTCCCGGCCCAGGACCATGACACATGGTATTATAAAATGTATTTTGACATGCTCAAGGTCATTCTCCGGCCTGATGCCCGCTATAGAATCTATCTGGACATCAAGGATACCCGTGGCGCACAGAAAGTGGTCAAGCTGCATGATGTGCTGTGCAATGATATGTATGATTTTTCCCGTCAGGTAATAGAGCGCCTGCAGCTCGTACATTCCCATGAAATTGAGCAACTGCAACTGGCGGACCTTTTAATTGGTGCGGTTGGATACTTACACAGGGGGCTGCATGAAAATGCAGGAAAGATGGCTATTATTCAACGGATGCAGAAAAGATCCGGGTACAGTTTAACCAAAACGACCTTGCTGAAAGAAGAAAAAATGAATATCTTTCGCTGGCATGCCGAGGAGGGACAGGGATGAGCAATTCTCCCGCATGGCTACCTCCTCTGGTTTTGTTCAGCGATTACGGCGGCGACTGGGATACATACCTTGATGCCCTTTATGCGTGGTTCAAGCAGGACTTTATAGATTCAAAGCCTGTGTTTCAGGGGCGTCGGCTTGGCCTGAAACGAATTCCTATTTCAAAAGGAAAAGAGGCAACCTTCTGGCATATGATTACAGAAGGCAAAGATGAAAAAAGTCGCGACACAGATTTTAAACGATGCGAACGAATACGCTGGCCTAAGCCTGTTATTGAACACGATTCGGATGCTGGCGTTAAAGTGTGGCGCAACCAACGTAAACGCGAAAAAAGAATTTGCTTATGGGTAGAGCAGGAGCATTACCTTGTTGTTTTAAATGATCGTGGCGGCTATATTCTGCCGTGGACAGCTTACTTGGTTGAGATACCTCATCGGCAGCGCAAATTAAGGAAGGAATACGAGGAATATTGGAAACATAGAAATGGCTGAAGCCGCCCTTTTGGGACGGCTTCGTTACTCCTTCCACACATGGTGGTTGAGCTGTTTAAATACTTAGCGTGTAAATGATAATTAGTCAATAGTTTTTGTTTAATCTCTTAGTACACGTTCCCATAAAAAAGGTGTCAAAATGCCGGACACAAACCTGATGGTGCAGAGCAATATAGGCCGGACCAAGCGAAGCGTGTCCGGCGCTGATGGTAGCATGCAGTATGCTGTTCAGGTTTTAGTCCGGCCTACCTCTTTTTTTTGGACCTTTTTTAATGGGGATCTGTACTTAGGGTTGAATTCCCCGCCGCTTGCGGCGCATAAAATACAAAGCTGAGATTGCTTCACTTCGTTCGCAATGACAACCCAATATGTCATCGCGAGGCCGAAGGCCGTGGCGATCTCAAAGATACCCCGCTGCTTGCGGCGGGGTAGTTCATT
>JAFGCP010000198.1 GCA_016932595.1 Deltaproteobacteria bacterium | reverse complement strand
TGCTCTGAATGCGCTCTGGCCGGAACAGGCTTCAGTTTACACTCTCGGTGATATGCAAGGGGTGGAGCGAGATACACGGGGTAGAGGCGTGAGATAGTCCTGTAGCGCAGGACAGGTAGTGATGATCGCCCCCTGCTGCCCCGGGGTGAAAAACAGATTGTGCCGGAACGGAATTACTTCTTCTGGGCCGGTGCGCTCATCAGTTGCCGGATTCCGGCAATTGCAACGATTACACCAATTGCGATTCCCAGCAGCTGCGCCCTGTGGATGCCCGGGTCACGGCCGATCCCGATCGCATCGGCAGCAAGTGACAGCACTGCCATGATTGTACCGAGAGCAGCCAGCACGATACCGATCGTCTTTTTAGACATATACGCCTCCTCCTGAAAAAAAATGCTCTTTTTCTGGTAAAACGTGCAATGAACAAAAAACGATTGATCGTAATGCGCTTGGAGATGGAAAAACTATAGAATGACACCGATGGCGTGTCAATGTAAATACCATGGCAGGCAGATACTTTTCTCTTTCTGCCCGCTCAGCAGAAAAGGAACTGCTGCACGGACGCTCTATGTTCGCTGTGTCTCAAGCGCGGCGGGTGGTAAAATTTTTGTTGCTTCAGCAAAGCAGCCTTTTTTTACATTTGTACCCTGTGCCGATTTCTGCTAACCTATTGTACGGATACTTATTCAACAGGCCTGTAGTATGCTTTCATGTTGCTGTATACATTTTGAACTCCATTGAATATGACAGGCGGCGATTATGGGACCAAATAATAAACATGCTCTGTACTCTGTTATAGCAGGAACTGGAAGCTACCTGCCCACCCGAAAAATTCCAAACACCCATTTTCTGCAAAAAGAATTCTATGCTTCGGACGGCAGCAGGCTGACGAAACCAAACCATGAAATCATAAACAATTTTGAAATAATTACCGGCATTAAAGAAAGGCGGTATGTCACGGATGATATTACCACATCAGACATTGCTTTCTTCGCCGCACAGGAAGCCCTTCGCTCATCGCATATAGACAAAGAAACCATCGACTATCTCATCGTCGCCCACAATTTTGGAGATCTGCTGTGCGACAATAGAAGGTCAAATATTGTCCCGAGCATTTCCGCGCGGGTAAAATACAAGCTTGGCATTGAAAACCCGAAAACCGTTGCCTATGACATACCCTTCGGTTGTCCGGGTTGGCTGCAGGGTGTCATACAGGCCGACTGTTTTATAAAAGTGGGCATTGCAAAGCGGGTGCTTGTCATAGGGGCTGAAACGCTTTCCCGTATTGCCGACCCGCATGACATTGACAGCATGATCTATTCAGACGGGGCCGGAGCTGTCGTCTTTGAGGCGCGGGAAGGCACGGAGAACATAGGCATTATATCCCATGCCGCGCGGACCGACACCTTGAATCATGCCCATCTTCTGCACATGGGAAAATCCTATAATCCTTCTCACGGCAACGGTGACTTGTTCCTTAAAATGGAGGGGCATAAAGTCTATGACTATGCGTTAAGGACTGTTCCGTTCGTTGTAAAAGAGTGTCTTGATACTGCCGGGTTTTCTATTTTCGATGTCAGCAAAGTCCTTCTGCATCAGGCAAATGCAAAAATGGATGAGGCCATACTCAAGCGCCTGTGCAGGCTCTATAACATGCGGGAGTTTGCCCATGACATCATGCCGATGACCATTGAGCGGCTGGGCAACAGTTCAGTTGCAACACTGCCCACACTCATTGATCTGCTGTACAAGGGGCATCTTGACGGGCACAGAATCGCAGCAGGGGATCTTCTTGTTTTCGCCTCAGTGGGGGCAGGGATGAGCATTAATGCAATGACCTACAAAGTGCCCGAGCAGGAGGTTTCGCTGTGCGGCGCCAGCATGCCGGGCGGCGCTGCAGGATAACTAGCCCCGCCGACGGCCCTGACGGTTTGAAAAACACACGCAAAGGGAAACAGAGTATCTTGGAAACAAACATGACAACGGCTATCGGGGTCCTTGCCGGCATCTGCACAACAGGCTCTTTGCTGCCGCAGGTTATCAAGACGATAAAAAGACGGAACACCAAAGACATTACTTTGCTGATGTATGTGCTTTTAACAATCGGCGTATTCCTGTGGGTTATCTACGGGTTGCTGATCGGGGAGTTTCCAATAGTCATTGCCAACGGGATTTCATTGCTGCTGACGGTCAGCGTCCTTTTTCTGAAAATAAAACATGGTTGATTCTTACTGTCTTCACCCCTGTTCTGCTTTGACACAATTCTTTAAGAACCAAACCACAATTGAAACCGGCCTACCAAATCAGCTCAGTATAATCGTTTAACTGCGGAACCCTTTTAACGAACTTTTGGACCATGGCATCACTGAGCGCACAGGTAAACTTGATACCACTTATGAACTCATTGCAGCGCGGCTTGATCCACATAATTTCTGCCCAAACAGTAATACACATGGCCGTGTTCGGTATGGGTATATCAATTGCTAAAACAGCTCCGCTCTTCAAGCTTTCAGTTTGCGAAAAATAGACTTTCGCACCGCCCGAGCTAAGGTTGGCGAGATGGCATTCCTGATGCTTCATGCCTTGCCCCTTAATGCCATATAGAGCATCAAGGTTGACATCGAAACGTTCCTTAGCGTGCAGCGTGCTGACTTGCATTATGTATGTGCCCCTTAAAAAAATACCCCCTATCTTTCATGTATTGAAAAAAGCTGGCTGCAACTATTCCCAGAATACACGATCAAGCATCCTGTGTTCGCGCTTGCGCGGTTTATCGCAATAAAATATTGTGATAGCTGCCATATTGATGCTTTGGTATGAATGAGGGCTGTCCAGAGAGGAGAAGGAGGGACTTGCCCCCTCTGGACGTTTTTGCCCTCACCTCAGATCACGTCTGGCAGCATTATTATTGCCTAAATCAAAACATTACATGTTTATCATACTGGGTGAACCATTCTTTAATTATCCACCTGCGCTATGTAGCGCAGGCACTGACGGCGGACCAGGATATGGGCGGTCAGCAGGGGCTGCCCCTTTGAATAAACCATACAAAGGGGCAAACCTTTTCATACAGGGCACGTGCCCTCAAGCAGGGCAAAACAGCACCTGCCGCATATTGTAAAAAGCTGGGCACAAAAGCCTTTTCTTGCTAAAACAGCTTTTGCGCCCAGGGATTACCGGCCTATAAAAAACATCTGTTATTAAAATGTTCCGGTAAAAATAAAGGGGAAATTTTTAGACTTATAATCTCCCACATTTTCTTGAAACACGTAACCAAATCCCGCTAATGTATTTGCAGTCGTGGCAGCGCCGACATACAAAATGAAACAATTGCCTTTATAGCCAGGAAAAGCAACATCAATCCCCCAGAATACACCGACAAAAGTCGATCCGGCAGGAATATATATCCCAAACCCGTTCCATCCGGCAATGCTCAAAACGCCTGTTTTTGAAAAGGCCATGGTCGCAAAAGATTGGTCTCCGCCAGCCTGGATAACAGTTCTATAGGTCATGCCCACGACCGACGGAGCAGGCGGCTCCTCCTGTGCATAGGTATTTCCCACTGTCAGGCTGACCATGATAGTTGCCAGAGCGATCATTACATAGAACTTTTTCATAGACCTTCCTCCTTTAAATACTTATTGTGGATTAATGTTCACCCACTGACATAAAGTACACCTGCAGGTGATGCCCTTGTTAATTCCATATGCTCCCTCCCCATCAATGAGTGTTAAAAATTTTTAAATACGATTCAGTTAATTCTTCAGGTTTTCACCCATCACCGGAACAGGATGTATTTTCCGAGTCAAAAATTTCGGTTTAAATAACAGGGCCAAAACGGGAACGGTGAATATGGCGCCCAAGCAGTTAAAGAAAAGAATGATTGCCAGCATGACGCCCATATCCGCCTGAAACTTGAGCGGGGAAAAAGGCCATATCAAAAGGCCGGCTATCAGTGTGCCTGCAATATAGATAACTGATTTGCCATAGGTCTGAATTGTTTTCCGCATGGCATCATTCAGAGAAAGTGAAGGGTCCTTTTCTTTTTCTTCTTTTAGCCGCGCAAGAAGATAAATACCGTAATCAACGCCTATGCCGACGCCTACTGCAGAAACGGGCAGCGTTGAAATATTAAGCCCGATGCTCATGATGGCCATATAGGCGAAGGCCATATAGTTTGAAAACAGCAAAGGTATGGTCAGAATCAATCCGGCTTTGAAAGAACGGAATTGCAGCGTGCAGCAGACAAAAACAGCCAGAAGGGCGAGCACCAGCGTCAGAACCTGGTCATAGGCCACCGTCTCGTTTATCGCCGCCTCGACACCCATCACGCCTCCGGCAAGCCGGTACTCTACCTTTTCCGGGAGATTGGCCTTGGTTGCCATATACTCCTTTGCCGCGGCAATTGCCTGTGCAATGGTGGGGCCCATCTTATCTTTGAAATAAACGACGATATTCGAGTAGCGGTCCTCAAAATCGATAAACTTGTCCATGTCTCCCGGATCGGCCGATGTGCGCATCAAGCCGAAAAAAGCCGACATTTCATTGTCATTGGTTGGCAGGCTTTTCCACTTGGGGTCGCCCTCATGGTACAGCTGGCCCATGCCCTTGAAGTTCTCGCAGATGGTTTGCGATCGTACGCCTCCTGAGTGTTCATCCATGTACAGGGCGAATTTTTCAATGTCCTCAATAACCTGCGTCGACTGAAGAGCCTTCCGATCGGCGCCATAGACGGTTATGAACAGGGGATTGATAAGCGGCAAATTCTGGTTGATCGCAACTGAATCCTGGTTATACCGGGAACTGGGGCGAAGCAGATTCGATCCTACCGCCGCATCGCCGATGATCAATCTTTCTGCGAAGTAATAGGAAAAACCCGTGATAACAATCGTCACGATGAGAATGACGACTTTGCCCCTTTGGATAATATAATTGCCCAGCCACCTGGCAAAATGATTGGCCCAGCCCTCGCAGTTGCTGTCCATTTTGTGCTCGCGCTCGATATAGTCGATAAATTTCGGCGAAGGTTTGGTATAGCTGATAAGAATCGGGGTGAGAATGCAGCCTATCAAAACCGTTGCCACGCTGCTGAATGCGCAGCCGAATGAAATATTCCGCAGAAGCACGATCGGCACCACGCCGACAATCATGATGCCCAGTGCATCGGTTGCCACGCTGGTAAGACCGGGCATAAACAGCGCAACCAGGACGGTCTTGCAGGACTTCATAACGTCCCCGGTCTTCATGTATTCCTCATAGTACCTGTTGAAAAACTGATGGGAGTGGCGAAAGGCCATCAGCGCGATAAGAAACGGAATAACGAAAACAAGCGGATCGAGGTTATAGCCCATGAAGGCCATAAACCCAAGGCCCCACACCAGCGCTATAACAGGTGCTGCAATAACGATGATGACCCCTGAAACGGACCGATAGCACCAGAAAAGCAACACGGGGATAATCATCAGCGTTGCAGCCATGACATAGTTCATGGCCGATGTCATCTTGGAAACAACCCCGAGATGCATGGGGTTTCCCACAATGCAGACCTCAGTATTGTCATCCTCGGTTTCGCTGCGCAGTTTATTCAGGGCGTCATAGACGATCTCGTAATTCATCTCATCTTCGAAAAAATCGGCAAAAACCAGGGTTTTTTTGCTGTCATAGGAAACATAGAGGCCGTAGTACTGCTCGTTTGAGTAAATCGAATTTTTCAGCTGTTTCATTTCATCGGCATTTTTCGGCACAAAAGGATACATAAGGGGTGTGAATTCGAGCCCCCAGGCGGTGATCTTCGACTGTTTCAGCTTTTGGGCGGCAATTGACAGCACCTTATGCCGGTCAACGCCGGGAATCTGCGTGATACCGTCGGTAATATGCTGCACTTTTTTCAGGGTCTTTTCATTGAAAATATCCCCATCCCTGACTTTCAGCATGACAATAAGCAGATTAGCCCCGCCGAATATGCGCTCGAACTCCTTATGGACTTTTATATACTCATGATTCTGCGGCAGCAGATTGGCGAAAACGGTGCTGACTTTCAATCGCGTAACCAGGCCGTAGAAAAAAATTCCAGTGATCACCAGGATGAAAGAAAGAATCAAAAGTCTTTTTTTCAGGATGAAATCCGCAAAATTATTCATGAATCGCTACCTCCACCGCTATTGAACTTTTATCCCAGAGAGGATATCCCAGGTTTTGCCTGCATCAACAGTGCGGGCAATGGTTCCCATAGAGCCCACAACCCAGCCATGCTGCTTATCAGCAAATGCTATATCCCTGAGCCAGAATTTCGTTTTTATGCTCTCATCCTGAGGCGTCCACAGTGCACCGTAATTTTCAGCGACAATATAGCCGCCCCGGTCGCCGACAACCCAGGCTGCGTCGTCTTTGACAGCAAGACTGTAGAGGTTCAGATTTACGCCGCTTTTAAGCTGCGACCAGGTTGCGCCGCCATCATCCGTGGCGATAATAATACCATCAAGCCCGACGGCCCACCCCTTTTCCGGCGAAACAAAACAGATGTCATAGAGTGACGGCGTCGGGCTTTCCCATTCTTTTGCGCTCACCACGGGGACAATGTCCCTGCATTCCTGCTGCACCCAGTTTGTCCCGCCGTCAGTAGTGTGCAGTATCGTCCCGAATTCGCCGACAACCCAGCCGCTGCTTTTATTAATGAAGAAAATACTGTTATAGATATAATCACTTTCCGGCCCCTGCTTGACCCAGGTTTTACCCCTGTCGGCCGTATGCAGAATAGTGCCGTTAGGGCCGGCAACCCACCCCGTATCGGCATCAACAAAACAGATTGAAAACAAACGCTCTTCCGTCGGGGCCGATACTTTCTGCCATGTGCTGCCGCCATCGACGGTATGCAGAACCGTGCCCGCCTTACCGGCTATCCAGCCGTTGGAGGCATCGGCAAACCAAACGGCATACAGGTCGGTCTCAATAGGGGATACCTGCTGCTGCCAGGTAGCCCCACCGTCTCCGGAATGAAAAATAATGCCGCTATACCCCGCAACCCACACATTTTTGGCATCCGGAGCGCATACGGCAAGCAGGCCCCGATGGGTCACAAACGTGAACTGTGGGCCGCCTGTTGAGGTATCAGACGGGCCCGCACATGACGTACAGAATGCCATGACCGCTACTATACACCACAGCCATTTCAGCTTCCGCTTATCCATCGCATCATCTCCTTCACTAAGGTGTATATACCCCAGGGAACCATCGGTGCATGTTCGCTCAGAGCAAGGGGTGCGGCCGGTTTCACCGAAGGGGGGGGAAACGATGAAACCGGCTTTAAAGTGTTACGCACCAGGGTTCAGCATATCCTTATCTGCCAAGCTTCGTAAGATTATTCACCGTATAGTAATCGGTCGTGCCCGGGTAGCCCATTCTGGAATTTCCGCTTGGTATCAGTACATTTGTTGAGTGCCGTCTCTGAATATCGATACCCTGACTGCCAAAATAGTCAACATCCTCAACTCCGTTTTCACCCTTGACGACAACGTGCGCATGCTCCTGAACTTTCCAGAGCTTGCCGTACTTGTCGTATTTGTCGGCATAGATGATTTTCCACAGCTCGGGGTCGACTATCCAGACCTGGTGGGAATAAATATAGCCGGGCTCTGTATGCTCTACATCAACCACCCATGCATTGACGCGCTCTCTTTCAAAACCGCCAAACACGCACTCACCTTCTTTATGCACGATTTTGCTCATGTCCTGATGCCGGGACAGCAAATACTCTTTTCGGCCCATGAGTTTATACTTGTTTCTGGTTAACAGCCCGTTCCAGATACCGTTATCATCATTGCAGAAATCGGTGCCATCCTGGGTGTCCATGCGCTGGGCGGCAGACAGTCTTCGGACACGGCGCAGCGACGGTATCCAGGCCCAGGTATCATAGGGCCGGTCCCATTCGGTATAGCGTATCGACAGCGATATCTGACCCTTGACTTCCGGCGGATCGGTAAATTCGACGAACTCACCCCTGAGAATACCCTTGGGGTTATCCGGGAAAGCCGGCACAGGCTCGGTATCCAGACGGCCGTAAAACTGCTGAATAGTGGTGCGCTGGGCAACGACACGGTCATATTTCAGGCGGCCGTCGGTCAGGTAGCCTTTGGGATAGCGATAGCTCTGGTCAAAGCGGTTCCAGGTATCAAAATTCCAGGCAACCTCAGCTCCATCCTTAGGCTCAGGGAACGGCACACCGGCGATCCAGTCGACAAGCAGGCCCTTTTCGTCAAGCTTCGCCTTGCCTTCTTTGGTATACTTGAGTCTGCCCGGAGTAAAGGGATAGGTTTGATACGGAACAATGGTGAACCATCCATCGCCCCATGTGGCTTTATCTTTCATCAAGGCTACCAGGGTTTCAGGCAGAAACTCCTTGACCTGGTCAAGATTCGTATCGTCGATCTTTTTCCCGACCCAGGTTTTTTCCCACTCCCGCACTTTTGCAAGCTCGGCGCCTTCATAGCTGGCAATTGGATATTTTGCCACCTGCGCACTGCTGACTGTCACAAGCCCGAGCACGGCGGCACAGCAGAAAAGAACGAACCGGCATAAAAAACCTTCAATCCTCACCATAAAAATTACTCCTTTCATCAAAGGGATGAATTGCTTCTATTTGAGAAGCATTCGGAATTAAAACTCATATCTCAATGATAAAATAACCTGATCTCCGTACTCCTTGATTCCCTGCTCGTTAAATTTTTGGAAAATGACCTCATAGCGCCAATGGTCACCCGGAGCAACAGTCAGCTTATAGAGATAGCTCGTGTTGCCGTTCAAGTCATACACAAAACTGAAAGCCGGCAAAATGGTGTCATAATAAAAACCCGTGCTGAAGGTTGCCGATATTTTATCCCAGGTCGTGTCCCTTGTTCCGCTGTCCCAGCTTATATACTGGCCATCTTCTTTATTGCCGCCTAGCATTTTATAATGATACCAGGCAATCGATGAAACAATGGCCTTGTAGCGCATACGCTCAGAGATAAAGGGTATAAGATTGTTTCTGTCCCATGTTAAGGCTGAAATAAGCACATCCTTGTCTACTCTTTGGTAGCCCCCGTAATTGTATGGCCGGTTGGCATTCAGAACAATTTCACCGCGAATCGTGCTTTTCAACATGTCGATGGGCCGTGAAAATGTGGCGGCATAGGAGGTGTAAAACGGATACTCATAAATATCCCCCACATTGCGGCCGCCGGCCAGCCAGAGCGCCTGGCTCGCAGCCCCTCGTGCTCCCCGTATGACAGGAGTTTTAATTCTTGTATTAAATACCGAAAGTGCCCAGTCAGTACCCAGTGTCAAGCCCCGTATACGCATGCCGAGCTCCGTATTTGAAAGGCTGGGATCGGGGTAGTCATGACGCCTTTTATGCAGGATGTCAGCCGTGTAGGGGTTGTATGGCGTTCCTATAAATGCGCCGGTTCCGCCCGGAGGAAAGCGGTCATACTCGGTAAAAGGGATGACCAGGAATTCAAACGAAATATCCTGGGGCATGCTTGGCGGGGAGATAAATATGCGGGCCATGTAGAGGCCGATTTTATAGTCCTCCCAGTCAGGGAAAGCCGTCAGGTTTGAAAAATCAAGGGGGTTGATAATATCCGCAACGCGTGTTTCAGCCGCCTCCCCCCAGGAGACAAGCTGCTTGCCGAGGCGCACATTCAGCCAGCTTTCATAGCTGTAATCGAAATACAGCTCTTTGATAATCTCCTCTTCCTCATTGGACTGACGAAATGCTTCCAGCCCATGACTGCCGCCGCCTTCGCTCCTGATTGAGCGCTTCAGCCCGCCATCGATCGAAGCTGCCGAATCGTACCAGTAATTGAATAATCCATACATACTGAGGGTATTGCTTTCCTGCTTTACAATATCCAAAAGACCTTCTATACGAAACATTGTTCTGTTGCTGTTAATCGATATATCTCTAAAATCTTGATGCGTGCGGATGTTCATTGTGTGCTGGACCCTTCCTTTGATCTCATGAAGGCGTCCGTCAAAAAGAGTCAAATCAAGGGCAAATGAATGTCCTGCAAAAACAAACAGCAGCGCTGAAACAAATAAAATACTTTTTAGATATTTCATTATCGGATTACCCTCCCTTCATTGCAGTGTTTTACTATCCTTAATTTTCGTTCCACCATTGCCATGCCCTCCTTTCATGATAAACATTTTAAATGCAGGAATTTGCAAAAACAGAAATTGAATTATGAAGCTTTTCAAAATTATGCGCTGATCACTGTAACGTCATTTTCTATCTGCCAGTTTTGTCCAATGGCTGAAAAAAGACAATAAGCACAAGTGCTCATTAAGGCATGAGCACTTGTGCTCTTTTTTCCATGAGTACAAGTACTCAGCTTATGAGTACTTGTACTCATTTCATGGCAGGCATGATAAAAATTCTTTTTGTTGGGAGTTAAAAAAGATATGATGTATGGGGGGATTACGGCACAGGGCGACAGTCGCTCTGGCTTCTCTGCATTTATCATTATCCTGCAATGTAAGGGAGTACGGTGCGCTTTAATTTTCTCACTATTTTTGGCTCAACCTACAGGTTCAGGGTTTTTCTCATTTTTGCAATCTACATTGCCCTGATTTCGGCATCATTTACAGCCTTTTTTATCAACCACCAGAGCAATCAACTGCGGGCTCAAATAATAAACGCAGGCACCATCCTGTCTGAAAATCTTGCGCTCAATTCAAGAATTGCCGTTTTCACAGAAAACAAAAAACTGCTTAATGAATCAATTTCCGGAATTTTACAGCAGCACGTGGTGCTTGAGGCTTCACTCCATGATGCTAAAGGAACATGCCTTGCCGTAGCACGCAGGCCCGGGCAGCGACACGACAAAAAACCGGAATCTCCCGAGATCCCTCTTTTTGACAAAAAACAAACGCTGCCCTTTTTTCAGGAACGAAAAGATGGTTTTGAATTTTGGTCCGGTATAAACACGGCGACAAGTTCTTTTGAGGAAGAAAATTTGAATCCGGAAATGATGGATAATATCACCGCCAGCCCTGTCATAGGCTATGCCCGACTGCTGATAGACACAAGGCCGCTGCGCGATCAGCTTCATGCCCTGCTCTATGAAAGCATTCTTATCGGAACACTTTTTCTTATCGGCTGCTTTTGTGGCGCCTACCTGCTGGCACGCATGGTAACAAACCCCATACAGCAATTGACAAATGCTGTTGAAACCCTCGGTTCAAAAGGTGTGGTGGAAAAAGTTGCAATTACCTCCGATGATGAACTCGGCAATCTGGCCAGAGCTTTCAATACCATGGCAGAATCATTGCGCAATCGCGAACAGCGCCTTGAAGAATCAAAATCCCGCCTGCGCAAGCTCTCGGCGCTGGTCCTGAACGCACAGGAGGAGGAGCGCCGCCGGCTAGCCCGAGAGCTTCATGACGATCTGGGACAGGCGCTTGCATTTCTTAAAATTCAAACCTACACACTTGCCCAAAAACTTCGGAACGACCAGCATGAAATAAAAGATGACTGCCGGAATATTGATCTCTACATAGAACAAATCATCGAAAACATTCGCAGGCTCTCCAGAGATCTGAGCCCTGTTGTTCTGGAAGATCTCGGACTGACCGAAGCCCTGAAAATTCTATCAAAAGAGTTTTCAAACCATTACAGGATAGACCTCATCCAGCAACTGACCAATATCGATTACCTGTTAACGCCCACTGAGCAGATCAACCTGTACAGATTCTGTCAGGAGGCTCTCACCAATATTCACAAGCACGCGCGCGCAAATAAAATATCTGTTGTTGTTGAGTATATAAACAACTATATTACAGTCACAATAACTGATGACGGCCGGGGTTTTGATGTCGTCGATTCGACTGAACCGGACCGAAAATTGCGCGGAATGGGGCTGACGACTCTGGAAGAGCGTGCTACCATGCTGCAGGGAACATTTACCATACGCAGCAGCCCTGGCAGAGGAACAGATGTGATCTTAAAAATTCCAATAACTGTGGCATAATGGAAAAGCAGCCTTACCGGATTATACTGGCCGATGACCATACCCTGTTTCGCCAGGGAATCAAGCAGCTCATCAAAATGATGCGCGATATGATCGTCATAGGGGAAGCTGCCGATGGAGCTGAACTGCTGGAACTTCTCAAACGACTGACACCCGATATGGTCATTATGGATATTTCCATGCCGTCCATGAGCGGCATAGAGGCGACCCAGGAGATTAAAAGGTTTTATCCTAAAATTAAGGTCATGCTTCTCACCATGCATAAGCGCATCGAATACGTGCATCATGCATTTTCTTCGGGTGCATCCGGCTATATGCTGAAGGAGGATTCCGGCGCCGAGCTGACCAGGGCTATAGAAACCATAAAAAACGGCGGCCATTATGTCACGCCCCGTCTCTCGACGGAACTGGCGGAGGACTTGTCGCTGCTGTACAAAAATGATGCCCAGTACCCGTCGGAAACGCTGACGATGCGCGAAAGAATAATTTTACAGCTGATTGCCGAAGGCAAAACAAGCAAAAAAATCGCGGAAATGCTGTATCTCAGCAAGCGTACGGTGCAGAACCATCGCTTCCATATACAAAAAAAACTCAATACCAGCTCAACGGCTGAACTGATTAAATATGCCCTTGAAAACGGCTATACAAATAAGGAATGACCCTCGCCTGCAGGGTGAGGCTTTAGTATGCCCCCGGGCGTATTATCACAGGTTGTCTTTCTGTCATGCTGACCGCATACATTGCAATTAACAGTACGGGCAGGATACTTTCATGCATCACCGGGCAGGTGAAGTGATGGCGGAACGTGCCGTTTAAAGAATGCATTACATGCCATGGCTTTAAAAAAAATATCTGTCAGCACCATATTGACGGCTCGCCTGCCAGCCTTCTTATGCTGCCTGATGCTTGCTCACACCGGGTGCAGCAGCGCTGCTCTTAAAAAAAATTTTTCATTACAGGCCGTGAACAAGGCGCCGCACTTCACCAATTCACTTGGTATGTCTTTCGTCTTTGTACCGGCCGGATCATTTCAAATGGGCAGCACCCACTGTGAGCCGGGGGACCCGGCTGATGAGACCCAAACCGCCATTAACATTACCCGCGGTTTTTTTCTTCAAACAACTGAAGTCACCCAGGGGCAGTGGGAGGCTGTGATGCACAACAACCCTTCTTTTTTTCCTGAGTGCGGAAAAACATGCCCGGTTGAGAGAGTGTCATGGGATGAATGCATTGAGTTTATAGGGAAGCTTAATGATCTTGAGGGTACTGACAGCTATCGACTCCCAACTGAAGCCGAATGGGAATATGCATGCAAGGCAGAAAAGGAGCCGGACGCCATTCGCGGAACTCTGGCAGACCCGGACTGCTTCAATGATCCCTACCTTGATAAAACAGGCTGGTATTGCAGCAATTCCGGCGGCACAACTCATCCGGTCGGGGAAAAAGAGCCCAATGCCCTGGGCATCTATGATATGCACGGAAATGTCTATGAATGGTGTCAGGACTGGTACGGGCCTTACCCGGAAGGGCCCGCCGTTGATTATACCGGCCCGGCACAGGGTGAAGCAAAAGTGATGAGGGGCGGAGCATACTTTTATTTATCCGCCCATTGCCGTTCATCCCATCGCCGCCGTCATTCACCGAATTTTCGAAACAGATATCTCGGGTTCCGCCTTGCAAAAAACCCGTAGCCTATAACCTCAAGGCAGCAGTCTCAAGCCCCCGGTATTATTTGCCCCCGAATGAATAACTTATTTCAAGCATAAAGGCGCGATATGCCTCGCCTGCGCTTAAGGTAGGCGGATACTCATAATGCCGGGGATCCAGCAGATTCTGCCCAATGAGTGCAACTTCCAGCTTTTCCCTGAAAAATGTTTTCGACAGGCGAACGTCAAGGCGCGTGTAGTCTTTCACTGTCGTGGCAGGAATCCATGCCTCCTTTTCATGGCGTGTCTGGCCGACATAATACAGCTGCATGTTGGCGGCAAAGCCCCTGGGCAGCATAAATCGATTGCCCATGGAATACTTGTTTTCTATAACCAGCCCCTTGAGATAATCATCAGTTGCTTTTTGATAGGTATAGGCCATGGTCAAACGCCACCAATCGGCTAATTTCCATGCAAACGATGCTTCCACACCCCGAACATGGTTGCTGCGCATGTTTTCAAAGCGATAGATACCCGGATCATTGGGCTTTAGGGAATAAAGAATTATATTATTAATATTGTGATAGAATGTTTCAATATTGGCAGTTAAAGTATTATTCAAAAACTTGCCCCGGTAACCAAGCTCATAGGCCACCATCCGCTCCGGCTTCAAATCACGGTTGCCCTCCTGGCCGAGATAAAACGGCCTGAACTCAACAGGCACTGCAAAATCAGCCTCGTTTTCAATAAACGACGGGGTTCGATAAGCCCGCGATATACTGAATCTCAGTGAATTATTTTCTGTCGGCAGATAGACGAGAACGGCCTTGGGCGAAAGCATCGTGCCGACAAAATCATTGTCCTCGGCCATGAGCGCGCCGGTAATGTTCAGCTGATCGTTGAGCCTGTAGGTGTAATTGCCGAAGAGTTTCAATATATGGTTATTCTGCTTCTTCAGGCTGAGGTCATGGGTACCGTTAAGCGCATACTCCTGATAGGTCTGGCCTGAAAGGAATCCGTGCTTTACAAAATCATAGCGCAGCCCCGCGCCTATAACCATATTATATTTCTCGCCATCACGGTTGTACTGAATCTCAAAATCCTCTTCCCAGAGCTTATCGGCATGCCCAAAGGTCATCTCACTGTTGCGGTAATCGTGATAATACTGCACCAGCAGCTTATTGTGCGCATTAAAGCTTTTTTCATATTTCGTCATAAGAAAGAATGAGGTGACATCCGGCTGAACGGATCGCGATAATTCGCGCTCACCGCCAGTGTAGCCGCCCTGAAGGCTCACGTGCTGCGTGGCATCAAGCTGATAATCGGCACGCGCTGTCACCTGGGGCTTGCGCAGGTGGTCGGCGACGTTTCTGAACCCGTCTGTCTCCTGATAGCCTGCCGTTACCCGATAGCACAGATTGCCGGATGTGCCCCCAAAACGGGCTGTTTCCCACTGTGAATCCTGATTGCCTATCGTTGCAGAGACAAGGGCGCCCTGAACATCTTCGGGATCTTTCGTAATGATATTAATGACCCCATTAAAGGCATTTGCGCCATAAATGGCGGCATTCGGGCCGCGAATGACCTCAATTCTCTCAATGTCTTCGAGAAACAGCGGTATCTGATCCCAGAACGTAGCGTTAATTTCAGGTGTATAGACGGTTCTGCCGTCGATAAGCACCAGCATTTCACGGGCATATTTGGGAATAAACGAATATCCTCTGGACTGAACGCCGCTATAAAAAGAATTGATATCCACCACGTCCAGGCCGGGGACCATGCGAAAAACATCGGTAATCTTTTTGGCGCCTGAATATTTTATATCTTCATCCGTGATTGTATAGACTGCCGAGGGCGCCTGCATGTATTGCTCGGCCCGCTTTGAGACGGAATACACAAGGTCATCCTCATCATAAAAAAATGATAAATCTTCCATTTCCAAATCATGCTCCGGCGTCAGCCTATCGGCAGATACAGCCGAAGAGCACATCATGATGCTGCAGCACAAGGCTGAAGCAAGCATCGCTGTTACTGGCATTTCTGACAACCGCATGATTCATCCTCCCCCATGTATATCAGCTTGTAACATTTTATTAGAATCATAAAAAACGCCTGCTATTCAACAAGCGTGCACTGTTCGCTCAGCTTAGCAGGGATCATAATTCCCATTTTATGGGCAATTTTTTTATTGATAAAAAGCCGCTGAGTTGCTGCCGGTTTTCGCAAACCACTACAGACACCATTACCGGCTAAAAATGAAGCGGTGTGATTCCAGGCTTCACGCCCTAAATCTTTGACGTCATATTCAATAGAAAAAAGAGCGCCCAGGCTGGTATATTTCTCGGAAAGCCCAATGACGGGAACCTGTGACTTGAAAGAACAGGAAAAAAGATATTCCAGCACTTGAGGAACATACACACTTTTATCGAACAACAGTATAAAAGCATCCACTCTCCCAACGACGGCCTCTATGGCAGGAAGCGCATCCCTGGCTGAAGCAACAGGTATGGCATCAAGCATGAGGTTCTTAGATCTGGCAGCCTGCTGCAACTCCTGGAACTGATCATTGGATTCAGCAGGATTATAAACCGTGCCGATACGTTTTGCTGATTTATTGAATTCGACAAGAACCTGAAGCCTGAGATTCATATCAGGCTCCATAATAATGCCGCATTGGTTTGTTTTTTTCATATCGGCAATTCTGCGATTGTCGATAACCATGGAATAAATAAGCGGCACATTAAAACAGCAGAGTTTCGCAAATTTGACGGAATTATATCCTACAGCGATTATAATGTCAGGGTGGAATGAAGACACTTGAGCAGCAAGAGTATCATCTTGAGAATTTTTAAGAGGATCGGCAAAGAAAACCTTCAGGACATGATTTTTTTGACTATATTTTTTATAGGCCTCTTGGTAGCCTTCAATAAAAGTATCATAGGGCAGGATGTTTTTACGCGTAATGATTGCTATATTTGCAGCGAAGGCTGATTGCGCCGGCAGCATCAGAACAAAAACAAAAATAAATATTTTATACCGATACAGCATGCAAACCGATTTTGAAAAAAGATTAATTAACAAGTAGAAGCATTACGCACTTGGCATACTAGTAAATTTTCAAAATTTTTGCAATTATGCTCTTCACCTGCAGGTGCGGCACCCGTTTGAACTCCTTTGCATTGCTGGTAACAATCGTTATGCCAAGGCTTTGCGCGTGGCCCGCAATCAGCATATCCAGAGCGCCAACCAGCGTTCCTTTGCATTCGAGATGCGCTCTGATGCGCCCGTATCCAGTGCTGCACGGTCATCAAAAGATGCAATTTCCAACAGAGCAAGAAATTCATTGAGAGCATCTCGATTTTGTTCTGGTACAGCACTTTTTGCAACACAGTATTCAAACTCGCTAACCGTAATTGCAGAGATACCAACTTCTGATATTTATATTCCTTCAATTTCTCCAGTACTCCCCGCATTAGGATTGACTCAAAACCGGCCGCATTCTATATTTTTAGTAAGGCAATCTTCATGGCTCTTTTTTTATTCATTTATTTACAAGGAGGCGTTATGGACAGAAACAGTACAATTAACGTTTTATCTCCTATTAGCCGTCGCGATTTTTTGACGCTGTCATCTGCGGCTACCATTACCCTTGGTTTTGGCGGTTTATTGCAAAAGGCTCATGCGGCATCGCCCCATGTCCTCCCGCCCCTTCCCTATGCTGAAAACGCCCTTGAGCCCTTTATATCAGCTAAAACACTGGGAGTTCACTACGGCAAGCATCATAAAGGCTATGTCGACAACCTGAACAAACTTATAGAAAACAGCGAGTTTGCCCATCTTGCCCTGGAAAAAATAATCGTCGGCACAGCGGAAAAGGCTGATAAGGCCGCTATCTTTAATAATGCAGCACAGAGCTGGAACCATGCCTTCTACTGGCAATGTCTGAAACCGAATGGGGGAGGCGAACCATCCGCGGCCTTTCAACAGCGCCTTGAGGCCTCTTTTGGAAGCATGGCTGACTTCAGGAAGGAATTGACTGCGTCAGCTGTAACCCTGTTCGGCAGCGGATGGGCATGGCTTGTGCTTGATGGCGAAAAACTCAAAATACTAAAAACATCCAACGCTGCGACTCCCCTGGAAAAAGGCATGAAACCATTACTGGTCATCGACGTGTGGGAACATGCCTATTACCTTGATTACCAGAACAGACGTGCGGAGTATGTTTCTGCAGTGCTGGACAAGATTATTAACTGGAGGTTTGCGGAAAAAAACCTGGTATAGATGAAATACAGAGGCAATGATAAGTCAACAGCCACCCGCAGAGCGGGTGGCTTGATTTCGCCCTGAAAGGGCGGAAGCAAAAAACACGGCGTGTTCGAGTTGCCTTCTTGAGGAACCATCGCCACAGGCGATGGTTTTCGAAAGACAATAAATCGGGCATCATTTTGGGGCTGATTTTTAGAAAACAACTGTCCCCGATACCGTCCTATAGTTCAGAAACCAGAACCAGTCCCAATATTGTCTTATTTTTAAATAATACTTAAAATCGGCTCAAGACGCGGGTCAATGGCTTTCAATAGTTTGGAAAATTTATCCAGAGATGGCTTTACTTTGCCCTGTTCATATCTGCTGTAGGCAGCCGGTGAATTTGAGCCGAGATTTTTCGCCACATCCCGTACGCTCAAGTGAAGGCTGCTGCGCTGCTGTTTGAGCGCCAGGGCCATAAGAAGAGTGTCATTGCTGGAGCCAACCATGAAAGTATCTGCTGCTCCCTCTGTAACGGAAACTGTAAAGCCTTTTTCATCAATGATGGATTCAATGGCATCCTTTGCCATAAAATAAGCATCTTTTCGGCTCTTTCCCTGAGTATAAATCTTCAACAAGGGTATTTCTACGGCCCACCATTTACCTGACCGGACAAGTTTGCCTTCTATTTTCATATGCGATCCTTTCTCTTGTTACCCGGATTGGCCAGTGCTGTTTTTACAATGGCCTCAGCGGTATATTCATTAATCTCGGCATGCCGGGGTACGGCAGTTTTCTGCTCTGCGTTTGTCCACTTCTCATGACTGCCGCCTTCGCCGTATTTCCACCAGCCAAGCTCTTGCAGCCGCTTGATAAGAATTTTTTTATATTCTCTATTGTATACATATTTATATACATTGCAAGTCAAAAAACCGCTTGGTTTTTTATTAGTTGCTCTCGGTATAACCTCCATAATCGGTGGCTGTTGTCCCAGATTAATTGCTGAAAATTTTCTTGAAAAGCATTAAATAGAACCGCCCACGATAAGCCCTGCCGGATATATTAATATTTTCATGGACGTCCCCTATTTTGCCCTATTTTGCCCCCGGAAAGCCCATCCTGAAACCCCGCTGCTTTGAAATGCGTTTCGCCGATTAATCAGGCCGTTAAAGTTATTCATACTTTCTTGGACGCCCCCTAATTGGGCCCGGAGCCACGTTCACCAAAATGGGGAAGTGTCCTGGTTTTTCACCTGGCACTATTTTACGGAATGTTTATCCCCCCGGTCAACGATACACTTCATCATGGCTGCCAATATCAAGAAGGATGAGCTCCTTATCAACCAGCGCAATGGTGAGCGTAATCCGATAGCTGTACGTCAGGCTGCAGGCATGGCAACCTTCGAGCCTGCCTTTCAGAGGATGCAATCTCAGGTGAGGTGCAAACGGGTCTTTCTGCAGGTCGGCAACAGTGCTCTTGAAGCGCTCTTTAAGATCCGGATGACGCTTAAAAAAAGCCCGAGCCTGCCGCAAAAAACTTTCCGGAGTAATGATGCTGTACACTAGCCCTCTGCTCCGGACTCAATGGCCTTGAGCAACTCTCCGGCGGTTTTGAAATTTTTTATCCTCCCGGCTTTTACCTCCCCAAGCGCGGCCTTGACCCGGCCATAATGCGCCTCATCTTCGGCCGCGATCAGCGCCTGGTACCGCTCTTCGGAAACGACCACGTACTGTGGCTGATTGTTTCTGATGACATGCACGTCGCCCTTGCCGATGGCGTCATCTACGGCTGCAATGCCCCGTCGCTTTATTTCCTGTGCCGGTATGGTGTTCATGTCGCATCCCTTACAGACTTTATTTAAGTATCTATTTAGGTATCATATAAGGTGCTCGATTGCAAGCCTGTTTTGTTTAAAAAACCAGTGGCTGTCCCTTATTTTTTCTGACTCTTTTGATGCCGTTTTAAAATACCTACACCCAGTTTTCCACCTGCAGGTGCGGCACCCGTTTGAACTCCTTTGCATTGTTGGTAACAAGCGTTACGCCAAGACTTTGAGCTTGGGCTGCAATCAGCATATCCATAGCGCCAATCAGTGTTCCTTTACGTTCGAGATGCGCTCTAATTCGTCCGTACTCCTGTGCTGCACGATCATCAAAAGGTATGATTTCAAACGGGGCAAGAAACTCGTCCAAGGCATCGCGGTTTTTATCCGGCAGAGTGCTTTTTGCAACACCGTATTCAAGCTCGGCAACCGTAATTGCAGAAATACCGACTTCTGATATTTTATGCTCAGCCAGTTTCTTCAGCACCCCCAGGGGTTTCTTTTTGATGAGATAGATGCAGATATTGGTGTCGAGCATGCAGTGCACTACATATCCTCCCTGCTTTGTGTTGGCGGTTGCTGCCGCTCCGCCATGAAATCGCCGGAGAATTTATCAAGACTGCCGGCCAAGGATGCCCAGGGATTGTCTTTCGGGATAAGCAGAACATTGCGGCCAATTCTTTTGATATAGACTTCTGCCCCGTCAAATTTATATTCTTTGGGCAGCCGCACCGCCTGGCTTTTGCCATTCTGAAAAAGTTTTGCTGTATTCATGCCTCCTCCATAAAGTATATACCTAAAAATCTATACTAAATTCAGCCACATGTAAACTGCTTTTTATTCAAGAAACTCAATGCGCATTTTCAGGATGAGCACCAACGTGCTTGCCCCGCCGCCCTACTCAAGTAATTCAACTAATTCAACAACATTATGCTCCCTAAAAAATTTTCTTGAAAAGCATTAAATAACCCCCCGATAAGCCCGGCAGGAGATATTCATATTTTAATGGACGTCCCCTAATTACCCTAATTAGGCAACCATTACCGTAGCGCGAAAACTTGTTACCTATTTACTGGCTGTTGATAAAAGCGAAAAGGCTTTTGTAAAGAAAAGTTCAGATAAAAAAGCGGCATAACACCGTAACACAAGCGGCCATCATCCCGCGGTTCCGGGCAGTATTAGGGACTGTGCTATGGGATAACCCCTGATGCACCGTTGTGGCTGATTCCCGGCCAGCGGGTTGATCTTAACTCAATCATCGGCGATAAGCATAAAGCTTTGATGCCTGCAAATGGATGTCTGGTCGCGCTTGACCGTCGACCCACAACCGGTAAAAAATGATGGCGGTGAGAAAAGTAGTGTGCTGAATAATTGGAGGGAAGCGGCTATTTTATAATCCGCACGGGACTGGTGCGCCTAACTAAAAATTTTGGGAAAAATCTCCTTTTTTCCCTTGATTTTCCGTATCATGGATGTCCCTTATTTTCTCTAACATTATTGTTAGCGTTTCGGCTTGCAATACAAAGCGGGCCTGCCGAGGCTGGATCATTGCTTGATCGTATTTCACATGGATGATCCGAATAATGACGATGCCTTCTTAGATAATGCAATTCCTCTTCAAAAGCTTCTCGCTTTATACATGTATTGTGCCGTGATATGTGCATTGCATCTTGCTCTTTTTGAACAATTCTAAAAGGCTGCTGTCTTAAATTGTCAGGGGTATTAAATTGCTGCCCAGTATCTATATGCAGCCAAACACCATCAATGTGTATTTCGCAAGACTGACACATTTTAATTCCCCTTAGTTTACCAATTTATTCAATCTCTTCTCCAGTGCATCCATGCGGGGATAATATTTTTTATCCCTTGGCAGGATGATGGGCTTTTTATCCAGATCGAGCAATTCCTGATAATCACGATTGCGCTTGTCAAGAAGCTTTGAAACATGCCACTTCAGATCCGGGCCGGGGGAGAGGATATTTTTGTCCAGCGCCCAGTGAAAGCTGGGGGCAAGGGCGATGCCGTTGCAGGGATCATTGTCGCGCGATTCGGAGAAGGGGATAATATGCGCGGCTTCGACCATGACCGAGCCATCGGGCAGGATCACTCGCCAGCCCGAGGCTGCGCAACGGTAGTCGTATGCTTCGCGCACTACGCGCGAAAAAGCCGCATCGCGGACTTTGTCGCTGTAGCTGCTGCAGTTTTCTGCCGCTTTTTCAGGTTCCTTCAGACAGTTTTCATACAGGGCTATCTGCTGCTCTTCTGCGGCAACGGTGCGGATCTGTTCACGGCTTGCAGGGAACCATCGATCAATAAGCGCCTGGCGCAATATATCACGATTGAGGGGCGATGAAATCAGCTTATACAGTTCTTCATCAAGAAATGCGTATTCGAAATTTTCCGTTATCTGCGCTGGCCCGCGCACAGTTGAAAGCGCTTCGGCTATGGCCTCTCTGCCGGCAATAGGCTTTAGATGCCAGAAAGCTTCACCTTTATATAAATGAAAGAAAGGAAAATACGGATTGCAGACATCGCCCGGCAGGGCGACCGTCTCGAAAAATGATTTAAAAATGTCGCGCAGATCCTGGGTGTAATAGATTTTATTTTCTTTAAGCAGACCGGCCTCGGCAAGGGCAAGCACTGCCAGCAGCATGACCGGTTTGTGGGGGCTGGCATGATCCCCTGAACGGTTTACATTCAGTTTCGAGAATGCTTGGATGTAATTTTTAATATCAGGCATGGCAGCTCATGTTCTAAATATGACTCTGTAAAAAGCGGCGAGCTGTTCGTGTGAAGCTGAAAGAGTATAAAATAGAATAAAAGGCTAAAGCAAGGGCTCTTTTATGTTTTTTGAATAAAATAGCAATAACTATCTGTGTGCATGAAGTTTTAAGGGTTCGGGGTTCAAAGTTCAGACGGAGCATGTTCGGAGTTGGGGGTTCGGAATTCGAAGTAAGAATTTAGAAGCAGGGAGTCACACAACATTTGCGTGCGATAGCTGTAAGACAGAATTGCTTGTCATTCCTTGACGGGAATCCCTTGTGGGGTGCTGAAAAATGATTCCGGACAAGCCGGAATGACTAAGATCTAATTTGTTAGATGCTCCAGAAATAAAAAAGCACCCAGCGCATGCTGAGTGCTTGAAAATGTGGCGGGGACGATCCCGACTTCAATCGGGACGACCTTCGGCGAGATATTCAGGACATTTTGGTATTAGCTCAATACCCCGCAAACTGCCCTGGCTGCATGCATGCGTAGCAAATGCACAGAAAATCTATCGAAAAACAGCGGTAAAAAAGGCTTCCTTATCAAGTTTTTTCTGCCACAGCTGATGACGCCGGGCAGATTCAGTCCGCTTGTTTTTCTTAAGGGATAAAAACCTGTTTGTTTCAACAGGCCCCAATTTTTTTATAAGAGTATCAATTGCGCTTGAAACAAGCTGTTCTTCGCTTATAAAAGTACTTGTTTTCATTTTAAGTCCTCTTCAATAATAAAATTGACCGGGCTTGCAAATTTCAATGCTGAAGCAAGCCTGCTACATTTCTTGAGCAGTTTATCGTCACAGGTAATAAAAAAATCAGCCCCTGCTTCCGCAAAGGCTACATGGGCAGCATCAGCAACCCCAAATGACATTTGATAAAGCTCTTCTGCCCGCCGCCTTGTTTTCGCAGAATTCCATGATGGCTGGACCCCAAATTTTTTCAGCAGTGCCGCCACTTCATAACGCTCCTCGAAATCATCAATGGCATCAATTTCCAGAAAATGTACCGGTGAAACGATCAGGTCAAATTTTTTGTTTTGAACCGCCTGCAGTATTAGATAATATGCATCCGTTTCCAGTCTTACACGCATCATAGCCTGGTCATCGAAAGGACGGCAGAGAGTGCACACATCAAGGTAAATATTTTTAGCTTTTTTTACCATAGCATCCCTATAAGCAAAAACTTTTTTATGATACATTAAAATAGTGCTCTATTGCAAGCATTCCTGGGCATACAAATAGAAGGAACACCGATAGGCCGAGGGAAGCAAAAGGTTCGGCGGCTTACGCAATAAAAAAAGCACGTAGCCTTTTCGGCTCCAAGGGCAAAGAGGCAGAGAATTTTATTGTTCGCCCGAGATGGCGGAATAAACAGTCTGCTTTTTTCTGGATTCCGGCTCCCCGAGAAGGTCGAGGAAAAGTTCGCCGGCATGGCGATATGCGCGGCAAACCGCAGGGTGAAAACCCGAAGAGAATAAAAAAGGGCCTGCTTTTCAGCAGACCCTTGAAAATGTAGCTGTAGGGTGGGTGTAGAAAAACGAAACCCACCAAATGTATTCATGCACGTCAATGGTGGGTTGCACCCACCCTACCATTTCTAATGCAAACCATTCAACCCATTTCAGGCTGACTTGGCAGTACCGGCAAACTCGGGCCGGTATGGATGCACCGACCTTATGATCGCATCCGCCAGTTCATCCTGGACAACATCAAGATCATAGTCGGCCTGCAGCCCGAGCCAGTACTGGGCCGTCATATTAAAAAATCTCGCAAGCCGCAAAGCAGTATCAGACGTAACCCGCCGCCGGCCATGTACAATTTCATTTATCCGGCGAGGGGGCACCCCTATATCTATGGCAAGTCTGTTCTGGCTCATGCCGAGCGGTTCAAGAAACTGCTTTAGCAGAATTTCACCCGGGTGTACCGGAGCCATCCGTTTTTCTTTCATGGTTCTTACCTTTTCAGAAAACCTTGAAAATATGGCGGGGACGATCCCGACTCCAATCGGGACGACCTTCGGCCTCAGGTGCTGCTCTTGCCTTTTACATAAAAAAGGGCCTGCTTTTCAGCAGACCCTTGAAAATGTGGCGGGGACGACGGGACTCGAACCCGCGACCTTCGGCGTGACAGGCCGACGTACTAACCAACTGTAC
>JAFGCP010000197.1 GCA_016932595.1 Deltaproteobacteria bacterium | reverse complement strand
ACCCAACAAAAACAAGCATCCGGTTACGTGAATACTATTTTGAGACCGTTAATACGAATGGAGCATAAGGTGCCAGAGCTGGCGCTTGTCGTATTAATTTTTCCGAAAGCTCAGCGAATATGGCAAACAAATTTTTTATTTATGCCAGGAGTATTACATTTTGAAGTTAAAAAAAACGCTTACATTTTGTGCGGTCTGTTTTTTCATTCTGGAGTTCTCTTTCGGATCGCCGGTCACAGCCGCGACTATCATAGATCATACAGCCACGGATCTGTCCCAAATTCCTGATGAATGGATAGCACGGGCAAAAACAGACCTGCATATCGCCTATCAGCACACCTCTCACGGCAGCCAGCTCATTACCGGCATGAACGCCCTGCAAAGCTATCCTGATTTCAGCGCACAATACAGCTGGAGCGATGCGGGCGCCGCAGGCGCCCTTGATCTTGATGATGACGGCATCCCCGGCGACTGCGACGATCTCAGCCAGGGGGATTATATTGACGGTAATGGCGTAACCCCCTGGGTGACGGCCACCAGAGCACTCCTTAACAACCCTGCCAACAGCCATGTCAATGTTATCGTCTGGTCATGGTGCAGCATCAGCAGCCACAATGCCCAGCGCTATATCGATAATATGGAGATTCTGATCACTCAGTATCCCGACGTTAAATTCGTTTTCATGACCGGCCATGCCCAGGGGCAGGGTGAAGACCTGACGCCCGACCTGGTGCACTATAATAATCAGCTCATCCGGCAGCACTGCCAGGCCACCAGCCGCATCCTGTTTGATTTTGCCGATATCGAGGCCTACGACCCCGACGGTGTATACTACTGGGATAAAAGCCTGCGCGACAACCTGGCGTACACCGGCGGAAACTGGGCGGTGGAGTGGATTGCCGCAAACCCGGGCCATGAGCTGACTAATCTTACCACCGGCGCGGGCGTACCGGGTTATGACGGCTGCACAGGCTGCGCTCATTCCGACAGCCCGGCACAGGCCAATCTAAACTGCGTATTGAAAGGCCGCGCTGCATGGTGGCTCTGGGCGCGGCTGGCAGGATGGAGCGATACGAGCGTAAGCTCGACAACCATAACCGTACCTTCGGATATTGATACAGACGGCGATGGTGTTGTTGATGCCGATGATAACTGCCCTGCCATGGCAAACCTCCAGCAGCTTGATGCCGATGGCGACACTGTGGGTGACGCATGCGATTCCACGCCGGGTTGCGGACTGACGCCGGCCTGCGGCCAGCCGGTATGCGAGTATGTTGACACAGACGGCGATGGCGCACAGAATTATTATGACAACTGTCCCGATAGCGCCAATCCGGGGCAGCTAGATGCTGACGGCGACGGCATGGGTGACCCCTGCGATTCGACACCCGGCTGCGGGGGCGGCTGCGGCCAGCCCGTGTGCGAAGGGCTGTCAGACGCCGATAATGATTTTTTCAGAGATGACATTGATAACTGCCCCACTGACTGCAATGTGTATCAGCTTGATGCCGACGGTGACGGTAGCGGAGACGTTTGCGACCCCGCGCCTGGGTGCGGCGGCGGGGACCAGCCGGCGTGTGAGCCAGGCTGCGCAGCGTTGTATGCAATCGACAAGGAATGGATCGAGGCCTCTAGCGACAACAGGCGCCGTGGCGCGCATCTTTGCGGCGGAACAGATATGCCGCTAATCTCCCCCGGCGCGCCGGGGGAGATTAGCGGCGTTTCCCGCGAATTTCCGGCGGGGTACACGGTTTTGCAAGAGCGCTTTGGCAATATGACCTTCGAGGCGCAGCAGAGAATCAACGTGTTGTCAGCAACCCGGCAGGCCTTTGCACTGCAATTGCAGGCTGCCGACGCCCGCCCTTCATTTCCGCTTGAAAGATGTGAAAGCAACAGGCGGCCTCTCTTGTTCTGGCAGCGGGCAGCCAATCGACGTGAAGTTTGTCGGCAACGTGTATCTCGTTGACCACAGCACGGCGATCCAGCGCAATATCCATGACAGCAGCGCGCGTAAGCGATCCGGGGCCAAAGGCAAGCGGCTCATGGCTGCCACCGAACAGACCGGAGCGGTCATTTTTATGACCGAGGAACAAGGGATCATGCAATTCGCGACCCTCTGTCTGCTTTTTCCGTTTGCAATGCCCTGCACCAGCACAGGTCTGCGAAGCGGGACAAATCCCGTTTGGCGGTATTCAGTCCCGTCCCGGAGGACGGATTCCCACAGTTTGAAATTTTTTATTTGTCGCTAGGCGGCTCTAACCAGTTGATATGCCGCCGCTGCCGCGGGAACTGCCATGATGGCCCGCTTCTTGTATTTGTAATAAAGCGATGCGCCTATCCGGGCAAGGAGAAGAACAGTTTTTTTAGTTCAGGCTGTCTGGCCCTTCATGACGGGCGCCGTGACAACAGCAACCGTGATACAGGAGCGCGTTTATGGAAATAGATCTGAATGCCGCGGTTGAATGCAAGGAACGTCTTTGTGGGACGGTAACCCATATTATTATTAATCCGGTTACTCAGACGGTAGCCTATCTTGCCGTCACGGAAAATAAGGAGCCGCATCATGAGGTTTTGGCGTCCACCGGCATGATTGCTTCCATTACGCCGGGGCGCATTCAGCTGCAGTGCGCGGAAGATGAGCTGAGCGGGCTGCCCCGGTTCATGGAGCAGGAATTTGTCAAGATGGACATGCCTGACGGCCGCATGACCGGATACTTGATGCTGCCGTATGTGCTTCCCGAAAATCTTCTGATACCCATACTGCATAAGCGTATGCCCGCAGATGAACTGGCAGTGCGCCGGGGGGGGCGCGTACAGGCCACGGACGGTGAGGCCGGCCGGGTCGATGAATTTCTAATCGATCCTGCCAATGGTCTGGTTTCCCATCTGGTTATGCGGCAAGGAGACGGGATTGGACAGAAAGAGATCAGCATTCCGTTGGACGCTATTGAGCGTATGGATGAGCAAAGTGTTTCTCTTAACCTTGCTGCATCCGGACTGAAGCGCCTGCCGCATATACCAATCTGGCGCAGTTTCATGTCGAACTGGTATGGGGCATATGATCTTGTACGAGCCTCCGTCGCTTCTTCGGCCAATACCATAGAGGAGATTGTGCAACTGATCGCTGATCTTTCAAGCCGGCGCGATCTCAGGCGCTTGCAGGCGCGCCGCATGCTTGTTGCCATCGGCAGACCGGCAATTCCTTCTCTGAATGGCCTTCTTGATAATAGAAGGCACCAGGTTCGCTGGGAAGCCGCAAAATCTCTTGCGCAGATACAGGACCCTGACTGCATTCCCGGGCTGCTGACGGCAATGGAGGACGAGCGGTTTGACATACGGTGGGTAGCCGCAGAAGGTATGGCAGCCCTTGGCCTGCCGGCGCTCAAACACCTGCTGAAGCTTCTTAAGGGAAACCCTGACTCCGTGCGGCTGCGTGAAAGCGCGCATCACGTTATCCGGTCCGTGATAGGAGATGCGCCGGGGCATGAGCTGCTGCCCGTTTTGCTCGAGCTGGAAAAATTCGGCACCGCGGCCGCATCACTGCCGCGCGTTGCGCAGGCTGCGCTGGCTTCATTGCGAACACCGGCAGATTATGAAAACGATACGCTGTATGAGCAGAAAACCAAAAAACGCCTGTGTCAAGGTCGGCCATGAATAGCGACAAGCAACTTTGTTTCTCCAACACCGAACTGCAGAAGCAAAGTTCGCCGCCGAAGAAAGTGCGGGCTGCGGCGCCGCTGCAAGATTCCGAAAAGCGCTGTCGGCGGATCTTTGCATCAGTCAAAGACGGCATCATGATTCTTGATGCCGATACGGGCAAGGTGGTTGATGTCAATCCCTCCCCGCCGCAGTTGCCGGGGTATCCTGGCGATGAGCATATCCGGGCGCTTGGCGTATTCAAGGACAGCGCAGACTCCAGGCAACAGTATCCGTATGCGCAGACGCAGGCAACAAAAGTGAAACCAGCACAAGGAGGGTAACGCCATGAAATCCACTGTAGTAACAACTTTCGGACTGTGGGCCATTGCTGTTTTGCTTTTTTTCAATCTCTTCGTCTTTCTGCTTGAGGCAAACACCGCCTCCGCACAGAAGGGCGCCAGCGCCATTGGCAGATATCAGGTATCATCATGGGCGCTTTCCACCGGGGGCACGAGTCATTACACCGGCTATTATGTCATCGATACGACAACAGGGAGAATAACGGATAAAGCAACCGAGGTGCATAAACAGGGTGAATTTGACGTTCCCCAAAACTGAACTATGACGCAGAGCAGGGGCGCTGCCCGCCTGGTAATGCTGAAAAGCATCGCGTATCCGGACGCCCTATGCGTTGTAAAGTTTGACCGTGGCTGAAGCGGGAGAATCCCGGGGCGCACAGTCGGGTAAAGGCCCGTGCATACGGCATTTTCCAACATGCGCTATAAAAAATACGGCGTACAGACATGCTCAGCCGGTAAAAGGAGCTACCCGTGGGCATTTTGCTCATATATCCAAAGTTTCCTGATACGTTTTGGAGCTTCAAACATTTGCTCAAGTTCATCGATAAAAAAACAACCTCCCCGCCCCTCGGGCTTCTTACCGTCGCCGCCATGCTGCCGCCAGGATGGCTTAAAAAGTATTAAAAATCAAAACAGAAGGAGACAAACAATGAAAAAAATACTCTTCCTCGCAGGTCTCGTGATTATCATGGTTGCCGGTCAAGCAATGGCTGGCTCAAAACCCATACAGCTTAGTCTGACTCCGGATATTTCCCTTTTCGGCAGAAGTACAAGGATTGAAGGCTTGACCCTCAGTATATGGGGCGAAAACCCGCAGACATCGCTGGCCCTTGGAATTGTGAACGGAGCGACAGGCAGGAGCGCGGGTTTTAGCCTGGGCCTGCTCCTTAACTATGCGGACAGCTATAAGGGGGTGCAGTTGTCGCTCATCAATTACACGAAAACGAGCTTTCTTGGATGGCAGGCCGGTATTGTTGGCTACACGGAAGGCTCGGTGAAAGGCCTTCAGACTGGTGTCGTAAACTATGCGGGCCATCTTACCGGCGTTCAGCTGGGCATTGTCAATTATGCCGCAACGGCGACAACCGGAGTGCAAATCGGAATCTTAAATCTTCTTCCCCAAAATCGATGGTTCACCCGGTTTCCTGACGAGTTGGCGCCCGGAATGGTTATTGTTAACTGGCGTTTCTAAGTACAGCAAAACAGAATAAAGGGGTCGGTTATGTGCAGGCTGAAAATCCCCTCTAACTCCCCTTTGCAAAAGGGGAGGAAATT
>JAFGCP010000196.1 GCA_016932595.1 Deltaproteobacteria bacterium | reverse complement strand
TGATTGCTTCGGCGCTCCGTTTTTCTTCGGGCTTGGCAAAGCCTTCAAAGAAAAGAACCTTCAGGAATTTTTCAAAATATAGGTTTTTGCCCCTGCTTTTTGAATCGTCCAGTTTATGTTGTAAATAGAATTCATCGCCCTTATCGAGAAAAAACTTTTTTTGTAAAAAGTAGATAAACATGAGGCGATTAAGAAGAACTGAGGCATACCAGTGGCGATCACGCTCATCTTTAATGCCCGTAATGAGTTCGAGAAAGGCAAGATGCTGATCCTGAAACTCGGTGTAAAACTTTTTCGTGACTCGCTCGACATCAAGAGCTGCTTTGAGGCTACCGGTTACTTCGGCAAGCGGCACATTGCCATCCTCGTCGAAATCGCCGATATCAAAGACCATAGAATTTAATTTGCTTAAAAACAGATCGCCGGATTGGCCTTTAACGTAAATATGATCGCGTGGAAACATTTTTTTATCATGCCGCTTGACCCAATACCAAAGGCTTTGCGTTCGGTCTTTATCGACAAAAATAAGAAGATTTTCGTGATGATGCTTTGCTGTTTCCTTATGGAGAGCAGCGCGGGTTTTAGCATCGGGGATATGGCCTGATTTCGAGCTGATTTCAAAAGCAACAACACCGGCAAGTTGGGCGATCTGCCGCCGTGAAAATGAATGCTCCGCGCAGGGCATCTCCATAGTTTGACGTGAAGATGGCTGCGACCAGCCAAGCTCCTCGATAAACAATTTTGAAAATTCAAAATTTTGCAAGCATGTTCTGGCGCGAGTCAGGTTCAGTGGCATGTTCAGTTACGCCTTCCTTTTTTTGGCCACGATAAAGCGTGCCCTCTTTATTGTTTTTTTCGTTTTTTTACTGTGTATTCCGCCTTGGTTTCTCTTGCTTGAAGCTTTTCCGGATGCACTTTCACAACTTTACCGTCTTTCCAGACTACGATAGGGTCCCCGGTGAGCCGGTGATCTTCAATTGTTTTTGCAACCGCTTCTTTAAGGGCTTTTTCCGCCTTAGCCACCAGCTGCATTTGCGGTTTTTCTTTATTTTTAGATATCATACAGTGCCTGCCTTTCGGAGTATGCGTGAAAACAAAGCAGAATCTATGGTTGTAAGATCATGCTCTATTTCATAAGCAATAATTGAGGGGCTGTCGGTTGAATTGTCAAACAGCATCCACATATCACACAGAGGTCTATATGCGTGTAACAGATTAGATACACCTCGTGCAAAACGACGCCGGACAATATCAGAAGGCACATTATGTCCTCCGCGTCTGACACGATCGGCAATGCGCTGTATCGAGAGCCGGACGTCGGGGAGCCACAGAAAAAACAAATTGATTTGATAACCCTGTTGCTTAAACCCTTCAAGCAGGGCGACATAGGTTTTACCGGATAGGGTTGTTTCAAAGGCAAAATCAACTTTGCGCTGCGACAGCAACCGAATCTGCTCAAGCATCAGCTTACCGGCTGCCAGATCAGCACGGGCGGGGTTAAACGGCGAAAGCCCCTTGGCGATCAAATCGGCGTTCACAAATTCAAAACAGCCTGCATATCCCGGCAAAAAGTCGGTGGCAAAAGTCGTTTTGCCTGCACCATTTGGCCCGGCAATAATATACACCTTTGGCTGCGCGGTGGATTTCATTGCCATGTCTAACCTTCCTTATTGAACAATCCCATTGAGCATATAATGCGGGGCTCTTGGGTTTCAGCCTCACCATGAATGATGCAAAGTCGGTCTTCACGGCGCAGCATGAGCACGAGTTCGGCAAGCTGCGAATCATCAATATCAGCTTTGAGCTGACGATTTAGTGAATCGATAGCAGACTGACGGAGCGGATAGCGGTAGATTTCATCCAGAGCACGGCGAAGCTCTTCATTGCACATCTCTAAAATTGGGGCTTTTTGCCCTTCGAGATAATGTTTCAGCCGCTCATAGGCGCGGAAGCGCGCACCGCGAGGGCTGCCAAGCTGACCCCCTATTTTCTTTTCTTCCTGAACGATATATTCAACTGACTTTTGCACAAGGCTATGGTGCTCGGGGTGGTGCGGCTGGGCAGGTGTATCTGGGTGGCATGCAGCAGCCTGCAAAATTTCGTATTGCGACTCGGTTATAGTGTTCCCTGATTTATCAATATAGGAAAGTGCATCATTGCCTTCGGCGGTTTTCAAATATACAAGCACGCCTTCAGGCCGGCCCGGCAAGTTTGCATGGTTGCGGGTTGAAAAAACAACATCCGGCAGGTTCTCTATTTTTGCGCGCAGACCGGGGTCGGCATCGGTGGCGTTTTTCCATATCTGAAAAGCCTTGGATGCAAGGTCAACTTCCGTGTCCTTATCGTCATCGAGAATTCCAGCCCGCTCATTATAGAGATGATTAAGGGTTGCTTCTTCTTCCTGATCTTCAAAGAATGCTTCATCACTACCGACAACTTCCGCATTATCATGCAGGCGCTGCCGCACACGAGCACGCAGCTTGATGATACGCTCGACGCCTTCGGCAGGCAAAAAAGAATAACAGAGAATTTTTTCAGCATGCTGGCCGATACGGTCGACACGTCCAGCGCGCTGAATGAGCCTGATAATGGCCCAGGGCAAATCATAATTAACGACGATAGCGCAGTCCTGCAGGTTTTGTCCTTCGCTGAGTATATCGGTTGCAACCAAAACGCGCAGATCATCTTTTTCGTTTATTTTATCCCGTTTCTGATTGCTTACCGGACTGAATCGCCATGCAAGTTGGGTAGGATTTGAAATATTTCCCCAAACACCAGCCGCTTTCTGCAAACCACTGTTTTTTAACTCCCGCTCCAGATAGCGCACAGTGTCGGCAAACTGTGAGAACACTAAAACTTTTTGGTTCGGGTGTTTTTCAGCGCACAGATTTTCAAGAGCCTTTAATTTAGCGTCAAGCGCAGGGTTCCAATTACCGTTTTTTTGCAAAACCTTTAATAAGTTCTGCGCATCATGCTCCAAAGCTTTTTTGAGAGCTGGGATAAATAAATCTGAACGAAACCATTTAAAACGTTTTTTCAATCGCCCCTGATATTCAGCATATATCTGAGCAGCCCGGTTTTTAAAATCAGCCTCTGTACAAAGACTGCACAGAGAATTCAAAGGGGTATCCTGATCATCATCGTCATCGCCGTTATCAAACAAACTAGGCTGGCTTTCATCTTTGTCTTCATCATTAAATGAGGGGTCTAATAGCTCTGCATCCTGTGCGCCAATGGGCAGCGGCAGATTATTGTCGATGGCATGCAGAAAAACATAATTACGCAAGATATGCCGCTCTACTGATTGAATGAAAGCTATGCCGCTGCTTTCAAGCCGCTTGAAAAGATTTGTTCGGCAAAATCCCATAAGGCGTTTGCCGGCGCGGGAAAGGTCCTGTATTTGACGCTGTTCAGCAGGCGTTGGGGGTGATTCCGGGTGTGGCGCAATATAATTACCGAGCCCGTACCGGGGAAGATTTAAATCGTTTACCGTTTCGACTACATCGCTTGAATACAGCCGGGCGTATTGATCATTGGGATCATTCTCATCAAGCTGGAAACGAAGAGTCTTCGGCTGACGCACTGGGAAATAAGCGCGTGAACCGTTTTGAAACTCAAGATATTTTCTGTCGGTTTCCGTATCAGGATGGGCATAATTATCAAGAATAAATGACCGTGTTCTGCGAATGAGATACAGGCGCATAAGCTCTCGCCAGTCATCCGTGTGAATGCTTTTTTCAAATGCCGCAAGGGAGCGGGGCGAACATTGGTGTCGCCTGAGAAATTCCGTTTCGCTAATTTCGCGCAAAAGGCGTTCGGGCCGTATGCCGATATCGCGATCTTCTTCGACAAAGAGCCTGAGCTGGTTTGAAAGATCAATATATGTTTTATTATATGGCGTTGCGGTCAGCAGAATGCAGCGGCAATCCCAGGTTTTTATATAATCCTGAATGGCTTTATACATCTTGCCTTCACGATTACGCAGATTATGGCTTTCATCGATCAGAACAATTTTAAATGGCCGTTCATTCGGGAGCTCGCGTATAACACGGCTTATGGACATAACTTTTCCCCGCAACCCGAAACGCTCGCGATAATCCTCCCACATCTGTGTTAAATTTTTCGGACTGATAATAAGAACGCGCATGCCGAAGTCATCTTCAAAAATGCGGGCAAGCGCTGTGGCCATAAGTGTTTTGCCAAGCCCTACGACATCACCGATTAAAACGCCTTTTCGCTTATGCAGATGATGTGCGGCGATTTTTACTGCCGCTGATTGGAATTCAAACAGAAGCTCTTTGAATTCGCGGGGAATTTGAAATTCCGACAGGCCTTCCCGTGCTTCAAGCGAGAGATGATAGGCCATTTTAATATAGACATGATAGGGCGGCATCAACTCTTCACGAGCCCAGCTTTCCTCAATGATTTGTATAAGTTCCTTGGTAATGTCCAAACACCAATGATCTGTCCACCGGTCTTCAAACCATTGTGCAAGTTTATTGGCGGCATCATGATCCAGCACATCAATATTCAACTCACCCTGTTTCGATAAACCGGCCAGGGTAAGGTTGCTGCTGCCAAGAAAGCCGATAGTTGGGTTATTCGGATCTGAGCGGAAACAAAGATACAGTTTTGCATGCAGCTGATGCCGCAGAAACAGCTTAACAGTAACTTTACCTGCTTTTAATTGTGCAGCCAGACGACGAAGGCCAGCTTCATCTTCGTTTGTCGGAACGCCATACAGCAATTGTTCGCGGAATTCAGCGGCAAGTTTCCTTTTTAGTCTCAGCGCTGTTGCTTGGTCCATATCAGCATTCTGCTGCAGGATGCTGTAAGCTTCCCGCAGGTCATCCTGTGGCAAACGCTGCATACCTACAAGCAGTCGGCATTGATTGCCTTCTCCACCGGGCCAGTTTTCGATTTGTGAGCATAAGGCTTTCCAGCCTCTAAGGTTGAAATAGCCGACGCAAAAATCAGCACGATTGGATACCTGCAGTGTATCGTTCAGGGCAGGAAGAAGGGTGTTATCTATGTTGTCAAAAATGCGCGGCATTTTTTATAAATTTCCTTTTATGCAAAAGGTTGTTTGTGTTGAGCAATTTTTGGGCATTTCATCTCACGTCCTACCATCAAGCAATCCACCCGTTTTTTTTGAGTGCCGCCCCACTGCTTGAAGAAAAAAAAGACGCCATAGAAATCGCAACGGCTTTTAATGTTTTTAGCTCAGTCAGGCATCATAGGTCTTGCTTGTGCAGTCGTAAGCAAATAAATTTTATGCGTTTTTTATCAAAATATCAGCTTGCGGCTTTTATGTCAAAACAATGCTGCATAAACAATAGCAGATGGTTTTGTCAGATAAGTTCAAAAATGGTGTATGTATTGTTTTTCAGCAACCTAAGCGATCCAACAGTAGGGAGGGTTGTCAACCGGGTGGCGCTGCAGGCAGAAAAACGCGTGCAAATTTTTCTTTCATGACAGGACGCTTTAAAGTATTAACAATGAATACTGAAAGGCCCCCCGTGGGTGAAAGCAACTCAACTTTGCATAGCCATATGACTTTCCCGAAAAACTTTATCTGGGGTGCGGCAACATCGGCCTATCAGATTGAAGGCGCGGCAGGCGATGACGGCCGGGGCCCCTCGATCTGGGACGAGTTCTGCCGCAGGCCCGGAGCGGTAGCGGGCGGCGCAAGCGGCGCCATTGCCTGTGACCATTATCACCGCTACCTGCAGGATGTAGGGCTTATGCAGGGGCTGGGGCTTCAGGCCTACCGGTTTTCGATTTCATGGCCGCGTGTTTT
>JAFGCP010000195.1 GCA_016932595.1 Deltaproteobacteria bacterium | reverse complement strand
TGGGGTCGATGCCTGCCTCCTGCAGCGATTTGATGAAATGCAGGGCATAGCTCGGGATTATGTGAATGACGCTGGTCTCGAATTCCCGCATGAGCATGATCTGGCGCTTGGTATTGCCGGCTCCCACGGGGATGACCATGGCCCCGAGCTGCTCCGCGCCATAGTGAAACCCGAGGCCGCCGGTAAAAAGGCCGTAGCCGGTCATGTTCTGAAACACGTCGCTCTCCCGCACGCCGCTCATATACATGCAGCGGGCGATGAGGCCCGACCATTCGCGAATGTCCTGCATGGTATGAAAAATAACGGTTGGCTTGCCCGTGCTGCCGGAGGAGGAGTGCATGCGCACTATTTTATCGCGCGGCACGGCAAGAAAGCCGTAGGGGTACTGGTCGCGCAGGTCATCTTTGGTGATAAAGGGGATGCGCCGCAGATCGTCGAGGCTTTTTATGCCGGCCGGCGCGATGCGCTCTCTTTTAAAAAGCTCCGCATAGTAGGGCGCCTGCTGCGCCCGTTGGACCGTTGTCTGCAGCAGGCTCAGCTGCAGGTTTTCAAGAGAGATCCTGTCCATAGTTTCGGTTTTGGTGTCCCAGCACATGCTCAAGTCCTCACGGTAGATAATTAAGCAGATAAACAAAAAGAGAGTAAAAAAAAGTATAAATTGAGGGTACGGGGGTGTCAATCTAAATATTGGGGCTGCATAGTGGGCGTACGGGCAGTAAAAAAGCGGGGGTTAAAATAAACAGGACACGAGGGGCTATCTGAAAAAAAACTGCGCTACCGGGCATTATGCCCCAGCTCGTCCTCAAGAACAGCAACACTGCGCTGCACAGCGCCGATATTTTCCTGAATGACGAGGAAAGCATTCCGGCCGATTTCTTCGCAGGCAGCAGGATCTTCAAACAGGCGCAGGGCTTCAACCATGAACTGCTCCGGACCGGCAACCTGAATGCCTGCCTGCTTCTGCCGCAGCATGCGGGCTATCTCTCTGAAATTATGCATATGCCGGCCGAAAATAACGGGCTTGCCGAACACCGCCGGCTCAAGCACATTATGCCCGCCGACAGGCACAAGGCTGCCGCCGATAAACACGACCGTGCCCATGCTGTAGGTTTTAAAAAGCTCGCCGATCGTATCAAGCAGAACAACACTGGCTCGCTGCGGACAAGGCGCGGCTTGTAAGGCTGTCCTGCGGACATACGGCAGGCCGGACTGCCGCAGCAGCGCTTCGGTTTCATCAAAGCGTTCCGGATGGCGGGGCGCCAGAATGAGGGCTGCCTGCGGAAAACGGCGGCGTAGTGCCGCAAAAACCGACAACACGATTTCCTCCTCGCCCTTGTGCGTGCTGCCGGCGATAAAGACCTGCTGCCCCGCGGCAAAGCCGAAATCGGCGCGCAGCCGCTCCTGCTCCTGAAGCGTTATGGGCGGCACCTGCAAATCGAATTTGATATTGCCGCCCACCAGCACGCGCTCCTGCGGCGCGCCGATATCAATAATGCGCTGAGCATCTTCCGCCGTCTGCATGCACAGCCGGCTTACCTGCGCCAGCACCTGCTTAAAGAAAAAGCTGAACAGCTTATAATTCCTGAACGACCGCTCGGATATCCGGCCGCTGATCATCAGCACCGGTGTTGATCGGCGCGACAGCTCGCGCAGAAAATTCGGCCAGATTTCGGTTTCAAGCATGATAAACACCCGGGGGTTGACGGCTCGCACCACCCGGCGCACGATGAAAGGATAATCAAAGGGGAAATACATAATGCGGTCTGCCTGCTTCAGGTTGCGATGCGCGGTCTGATTGCCGGTTTCGGTAATGGTGGAGACAACAAGCGGCACATCGGGGAAACGCTGCTTAATCCTCTTGATAAGCGGCACGGCAGCCATCACCTCGCCTACCGATACGGCATGCACCCAGATGGGCCGCCCGGCGCCGTCCCGTGGCCTGAGCATGCCGCACTTTTCCAGAAAGCCCGCACGATATTTTTTGCGCGAAAGAAGAGCGGCGCAGGCAAGCGGCGCGAAGATAACGGAAAGAATGGCGAGGATGATGTTGTAGAGTATATACATGATGCAGCCTGTCAGGCGCCCGCCTGTTGATTATCCTGCAGATACACGGAATAGAGCTTGGTGTATTCTCCGCCGCGCTGCAGTAAATCGTCATGCCTGCCTTCTTCAACAATTCTGCCCGCGGCCAGCACGATCATGCGGTCGGCATTGCGGATGGTTGAAAGGCGGTGCGAAATGATAAAGGTCGTTCTTGATTTGATGAGCAACTCAAGTGATTGCTGAATTTCTTTTTCCAGCTGGCTGTCCAAAGATGAGGTGGCTTCATCCAGGATCAGGATGGGGGCGTCTTTTAATATGGCGCGCGCGATTGCCAGGCGCTGCCGCTGCCCGCCGGAAAGCTTCATGCCCCGCTCGCCGATAACGGCATCATAGCCCTCGGGGATTTCCCGTATGAATTCATGGGCAAAAGCCGCCTGCGCGGCCCGTATGACATCCTCGCGGCTGCGGCTTGTGTCGCCATAGACGATATTATTGTAAATCGTGTCATTAAAAAGATCGGGGTTCTGGCTCACCAGCGATATCTGCGAGCGAAGCGACTGAAACGTGACATCGCGCACATCCAGTCCGTCAATCAGCACCGCGCCCTGCGTTACATCATAAAAACGCGGCACAAGATTGACAAGCGTTGTTTTGCCGCAGCCGGTCATACCGACCAGGGCCACAACCTCTCCGGGCCTGACATGCAGATTGATATCATGCAGCACCAGATGCTCTCCGCCATAGGAAAACGTAACGCCCTCAAACCGGACCTCGCCGCGGGCCGCGGGCAGCACCAGGGCATTTTCTTTTTCCGTGAGCTCAGGCTGGGTATCAAGCATGTCAAAGACTCGCTTGGCCCCTGCCAGGCCTTCCTGAATATCCTGAACAGCGGTGCTGATATTTCGAGCCGGGCTGTACAGCAGAAGCAGCGCCGTGGTAAAAGAAAAAAACGTTCCCGCCGTTGCCGTGCCCTTAATGACATTATACCCGCCATAGAGGATGACGGCTGCGCCCGCGCACCCGCCGATAAACTCCATGAGCGGCCCGGAAAGCGAACGTATGCGCATGCGTTTCAGGCGCAGCTGCATAAGGCGCCGGTTCTCCTGCGCGAACCGGGCATTTTCATACTCCTCCATGCAGAAGGCCTTCACGATGCGGCAGCCTGAGATGGCCTCGTGTATAAAGGTGGCAATGACGCCGACCTTCTCCTGGCCTTTTGTCGTAAACTTGCGGCTTTTGCGGCCAAAGCGGATAATCGGCAGAACCATCCACGGCAGGATAAGAAAGGAAACGCAGGCAAGTTTCGGGTCCTGTTTGAAAAGCACGGCCATAAGGCCGATAGCGGTCACTACCTCTTTAAATATATCGACGCAGCCTTCATTGAGCGCCCCCGATAAAACGGTCACATCATTGGTGACGCGGGTGATGATCGCGCCGGTCTGATGTTTTTGAAAATAGGAAAGCGACAGGGTCTGCAGGTGCTTATACAGCGCATTGCGAATGTCATTGGTTATATACTGACCGATAGAGCCCAGAAAATAATTAAACCCGTACTCGAAAGATCCCCTGATCGCATACAGCCCGAGAATGCAGATAGGCACAAGGATCAGCATCTGGAGATCTTTTTTCAAAAATATATCATCCAGGGCCGGCTTCACCAGATAGGCGATACCGCCCGCGCACAGCGATACGGGCACGCTGCAGGCAACCGCCAGAAAAAACTTTTTCCAGTACGGACGGACAAAAGGATAGAGGCGCTTATAGAGATACAGGGTATCTTTCCAGACCACCTGTGTTTTTTTCTTTTTTTTGCTCATACACGAATCCAATGAAAATACTGCGTCATTTGGGACTTCAGAAATTAAAAAACAGAGTTCTCCACTCCTTAATTTTTCAATTTTTCAACTATTATTTCCGCCACGCGCTGCGAGCAGCCGGGCTGCCCGAGCGCTGCGCGTATGCCGGAAAGCCCCTCCCGCATGGCTGCCATGCGCCCGGGATCTGAGAGTATGGCGCAGGCCTCGTCGGCAATGCGCCGGGGGCAGGCATCATGCTGTATCAGCTCGGGCACCACCTGCCTGCCCGCAACGATATTTGCCAGCCCTATCCAGGGCACGCGAATCATGATGCGACCGACCAGGTAGGTCAGGGGCGAAACCTTATAGATAATGATCATCGGCTTGCCCATGAGAGCCGTCTGCAGCGTTGCCGTGCCGGAGGCCACCAGCACCAGATCGCAGACATCAAGAACCTGATGAAAGCTGTCTTCCACGACCGTGGCAGTGAGGCCGCGCTGCTTCACCATGGCCTGCACATGGCCACGGCTGATGCCCTGGGCAACAGGAATGACAAATCCCGCTTCAGGAAATTTCTGTTTCACAAGCACAGCGGCGTCGAGCATGGGCTCAAGCAGCCGGTCGATTTCACTGGGCCGGCTGCCGGGCAGCAGCCCGATAACAGGCCGTGCGCTGCTCAGGCCGAAATGCCTTATAGACTCCTGCCTGTCGCCTGCCTGCATCTCATGATCAAGCAGCGGATGGCCGACAAAGCGCGCATCGAGCCCCACCT